>DASSJP010000089.1:0-4447 GCA_035691165.1 Rubrobacter sp. | reverse complement strand
GGTTGAGCAGGACGGCATCCGGGCATGCTTTCTCCATAGCACGTGCAATTTCAACCACGACGGGGATGTTTCTCAGGGCGCGGAAGTGGCCGCCGGGCCCTACTGTGTCGCCGACGGTCTGAACGACACCATGTCGGGCAGGGATCTCAAGGTCGAGCGCCGTGGCGTCCAGGCCTCCGGTCGATATGCTCAATACGACGAAGTCAGCCCCTCCGAGAGCCTCCTCCAGTCGCAGCGTCTTCTCCAGCTTCAGGTCTGCATCGGCCAGATCCAAGGCCTTCGTCCCCCAGGCGAACATGTCGTCGAGGGCCTCGGCGTTGATGTCGTTTAGGACAAGACGGCCTCCACGTAACTCCTCGTTCAACGCGATGTCGAGGATGATCTTCGGCCCCCACTGATAACTCCCCCCGCCTACGAAGGCTACCTTGGGCCCGCCGTTCTCTTCCACGTCTTCCTCCCTTTAGGGCCTCTGACACGTGCCGAAAGTTATGATACCGTACACGTGAGCGGTAACAAGAGAGGTAAAGTGAGGGAGCAAAGGATCACCATCGCCGACGTTGCCAGGGAGGCTGGGGTCTCCAGGCAGACGGTCTCCAGGGTGCTCAACGACAAGGGTGAGATCCGCCCTTCGACCCGCGAATCGGTTGTGCGGGTGATCGAACGCCTGGGGTACAGCCCGAGTGGTATTGCCCGCAGTCTTGCGACGAACAAGACGCTGACGGTCGGTCTCGTCGTGCCCGACATCACCAACCCTTTCTTCCCGGAGATTGCACGCGGCGTCGAGGACGTGGCGAGGGGGCATGGCTACGAGATGTTCCTGTGCAACAGCGTCGAGGATCCGGGGCGGGAGGAGAAAGTGTTGCGGGCCCTCGAAGACAAAAGGGTGGATGGCATCATCATCTGCAGCTCAAGGTTGCCCGATGAACGGCTCTTCCCGCGCCTACGCCAGCAGCGGGCGGCTGTGCTCGTAAACAGGCTGGCGCCACCCGATTTGGCGGGAACCGTCAGGGTCAAGGATTCTGAAGGGACGGTGCAGGCGGTCAACCACCTGCTCGGCGCCGGCCGCAACGTCATCGGGTTCCTGTGTGGTCCAACGACCTCGCACAGCGCAAGAGAACGAGCGCGGGGGTTCAAGACGGCCCTCTCGGCTGCTCATGATGGTCTCGACGAGACTCTCATGCACCCTTGTATGCCAAATCCCGAAGGCGGATACGAGGCGGCGCGGGCGCTGCTATCCGAGCGCTCGGGCATCGACGGGCTAGTCTGCTACAACGACCTCGTCGCCGTCGGAGCATTGAGGGCCTGCGCCGAGTTGGGATTAGAAGTTCCGGGCGACATCGCTGTCGTTGGGTGCGACGACATAATGGTCGCGAGCCTGCTCTCGCCGTCGCTCACCACCCTGCGCGTGTCCAAATATGAAATCGGAGCGAGCGCGGCCAGGATGCTCCTTGGCCGCATCAGCGGCAGGCGCGGGGAAAACGAGGTCTTGCTCGAGCCCGAGCTCATCGTCCGTGAGAGCGCTCCGGGGCTGTATCCGTTCGAAAGATCCGAAGGGGGAGTGACTGGATGACAACCGAGGAGAGGCTGCGTTTCGGGATACTGGGGTGTGGCGTCATCGGCCCGCACCACGCGCGCGCCATAGCGGGTCTCGAAAGCGCGGAGGTCGTGGCTGTGGCGGACGTCGTCCCTGAACTGGCCGAGAAGCTGGCCGCTGAGTGCGGGTGTTCTTCGTACGAGAGCCTGGAGGACATGCTCTCGGGGGCGGAACTCGACGCCGTATGCGTGTGCACCCCCAGTGGCATGCATGCGGACGACGCCATAGTTGCGCTTCATGCGGGCAAAGACGTGGTGATCGAAAAGCCCGTTGACGTGACGCTAAAAGCTGCGGACCGCCTGCTCGACGTTCAGCGCGCCACAGGAAGGAAAGTCGCTGTAGTCAGCCAGCATCGGTTCGACGCGGCAACGCAGGTCGTTCACGAGACGGTGGGCAAAGGAGAGTTCGGGCGGCTGACATCGGGGTCTGCCGAGGTGCCATGGTGGCGGTCGCAGTCGTACTACGACTCGGGCGGTTGGCGCGGCACATGGGAGCTGGATGGTGGGGGAGTTCTCATCAACCAGGCCATCCACAGTATCGACCTGCTGCAGTGGTTGATGGGGTCTGTCGTCGAGGTCACCGCGTTCACGGGCCTGCTCGCACACGAGAGGATCGAGGTCGAGGATACTGCGGTTGCCATCTTGAAATTCGACAGCGGCGCCCTCGGCACCATCGTGGCTACAACGGCGGCCTACCCTGGCCTGACCGCCAGGATCGCCGTGCACGGGGACCTGGGTTCCGCCGTCATCGACGACGACGAGCTCAGGTACTTCCACGTCGCCGGCGAGGGACAGGAGGAAGACGCGTACGGTGCCGGCGGAAACGAAAACCAGGCGGAGCAGGTGATGGAACGGTACGGTGCGAGCGAGGCTGGACCTGGTGCCGGTTCGGACCCTGGCAACCTCTCGATGGCGCACCGGGACCAGATCCAGGACTTCGTCGAGGCCGTGAGAGAAGGCCGTGAGCCGTCCATAAACGTCGAAGAAGGGCGCAAACCACTCGCGATAATCTCTGCGATCTACGAATCTGCAAGTACCGGCGGGCCGGTACGCATCCAGGAATGAAAGAACAGAAACCGTCTGGGGTGATCTGATAGCGGAAAACACGCACCTGCGACCTGGCAGGTCGAGTCGGTATGCGGTTGGAACCTCGCTCTCGTCTTGGACGTCCTCCTGGCGGCCAGGGGTGGGGAAAGGAGGAGAGGATGCAGAAGAGAACGCTGACCCGGAGGGAATTTCTCGCGGCGAGTGGAGGAGCGCTAGCCGGCGTCTCGGCCCTCGGGCTCGCCGGTTGTGGCGGCAACTCCGGCGGCGATACGCTGAACATACTTGCAGGTAAAAGCACGTCGTTCCCGACTGAGCAAGAAGACTGGCTCAAGCAACTGAGCAAGCAGCTCCAGAAGAAGTCCGGCACCAAGCTCGAATGGGACTTCTACGACAGCGCGGAGACCGAGCAGCAGAAGCTGCAGACTTCCATGACCAGCGGGTCGGGGCCTGACGTATTCATTCTCGGGAGCACCTTCGTGCCGACGGCCGTGGCGACAAACGGTTTCCGCGAGCTCTCCAGCGCGGACTGGAAGAAGGCTGGGGGGAAGGAACGTATCTTCCCGCAGCAGCTCACGATGGCGGGCGAGTCGCCTTCCAAGCTCATAACCGTCCCGTTCGTCATGCGGCCATTCGGCATGGTCTACAACACCGAGCTCTTCGAGAAGGCCGGGCTCTCAGAGCCGCCGAAGACGTGGGATGAGTTCGTGGACTATGCCAAGGAGATGACGGACCCTTCCCAGAACATCTACGGTGCTGAGATGGACCCTGCTGACTCCTACGATCCGTGGAAGATCCTGTGGACCTTCACCAGGCAGATGGGGGGAGACTACGTCTCGAAGGATCTCAAGACCGCGCAGTTCACCTCCGAGCCGGTGGAGGCGGCGGTCAGGTTCTGGTTCGACTGGGCGACCAAGCACCGCATAGTGGACCCCAACTCCATGACCTGGGAGGCTACGGACGCCCTCACCGCCTTCGCCAACGGCAAGGTGGGGATGCTGATCATGATCACATCCAACGTAGATCCCACGCTGCAGGACTCGAAGGTGAAGGGCAAGTACGCGTACGCGCCGATGCCGACGATCCCTTACGGCATGAGCGCGATACCCTCGGGAGGAGAACCAACGCCTTCGATAGTTTCAGGCGACTACCTTGGCGTGGCGGATTACTCGGACGAGCAGGACACGGCCCTCCAGCTCATCAACCTCATGACCGACTACCAGAACCAGCTTGATTATCACGACGCCGTCGGCGACCTCCCCTGCAATACGAAGGCTGTCGATGAGCTGTCGGGCAAGAGTGAGACGGTCAAGACGTTCGTCGAGTCGGAGAAAGAGGCCACCCCAACCCCATTCACCGGGGCCTTCGGGCCGATCGAGCTCGTCATGGGCAGCGTGAGCGCGAAGCTGGGGAGCAAGATCGCAACGAACAGCTTCAGCCCTTCCGATGTCGATGATCAACTCAAACGGGCGAACGAAGAGGCCCAGGCCCAGCTCGACAAGGCCCAGCAGTAGGAGGGGATCGAAGATACCGAGGAGGTAGAGGAGTTGTCTGCTCCCGAGACCAGCACGGCCAGACCCAAACGCCGTTCAGGCCGCACCGCCGGCGACAGGCCGATGTGGCTGCTGTGGCCCAACGTCATCGTAGTGCTCCTTATAGTCGCCTTGCCGTTCCTGATCGCCGTTTACACCAGCTTCCTCAGCGTTGACCAGTACACGCTGCGCCAGTGGGTCGGGGCCCCGTGGGTCGGGTTGGAGAACTACGTCGCGGCCCTCACAGGCAGCAACGTACTCTCCGTCTCGGCGCTCGG
>DASSJP010000088.1:0-8636 GCA_035691165.1 Rubrobacter sp. | reverse complement strand
GGGTCCCGAACCTGGCAGCGGCGGGGGGCCGTGCTTCGACCACCACTCGTCGGCGGTGACGCCCATGAGGATGTCGTCCCAGAAGCGACCGCGCGACCAGTGGTTCTCCCGACGCCGCCCTTCGACGACGAAGCCGAGCTTCTCGTACACCGCAAGCGCGCGGGCGTTGTACTCAAAGAGGTCGAGGTTGATCTTGTGATACCCGAGGACGCCGAAAGCGTAGTCGAGAAGGAGTGTGCTCGCCTCGGTGCCGTAGCCCCTATCCAGGTACCCGGGCTCCCCGATAATGATGCCGAATGTCGCCGCCCGGCTCGGAAGATTCTCGGTGTTCCTCAACACCATCGCCCCGATTAGGGTGCCTTCGGCTTCGATCACGAGGAGCACGAACCGGTCCGACGTGTCGTACTCCCCCGCGTCGTATTGGCGCTGAAGTTTTGCGAGGTTCTCGGGCACGCCCAGGCCACCGTAGAGCAGGTTGATCTCCGGCTCGGAAAACAGCTCCTGGTAACGTGGTAGATCGGCGCGTTCCAGCGGCCGCAGTCTGACGCGCTGACCACGGAGGAAAGTCTCGCTCGACGCCCGGCCTTCTGAAGTCACCGTACTAAGCCCTCGCCCACGACAAGAAGTTCTCGTACAACTTGAGCCCGGCCGTGCTGCTCTTCTCGGGATGGAACTGGACGGCGACGAGGTTCTCCCTGCCTGCAGCTGAGCAGAAGCGCGTGCCGTACTCCGTCTCGCCGATGAGATCCCCGATCTCCTCGAGCTCGGGATAGTAGGAGTGGACGAAGTAGAAAGCCTCACCGTCGAGCCCATCGAGGACCGGGTGATCCCGAACCACAGAGAGCTCGTTCCACCCGATGTGCGGTACCTTGAGCCCATCTCCCCCGAAGCGTACTACCTTCCCAGGCATGAGCCCGAGCCCCTCCACCCCCGGCGACTCCTCGGAGGCTTCGAAGACCACCTGCAACGCGACACACACCCCGAGGAATGGCTTGCCCGACCGGAACGCCTCCCTGCAAGCCGCATCCATCCCGCGGTCCCTGAGCTTCCGCATACAGTCTCCGAAAGCCCCCACGCCGGGGAGCACCACCGCGTCAGCCTCGAGGACCCGCTCGGGGTCGGGCGTCAGGTCCACCTTCGCACCGACCTTCTCGAGCGCCCGCGTGACGGAGAACGTGTTCCCCGCATCGTAATCCACGACCGCAACGTTCATGGCATCAAGCATCGGAGTGGCGATGCAGGACTCCCAGTTGCACCAGCTCTTTCCGGAGTTTCGTAGCATCCTCGAACTTTACCGCTATGAACCCAAGATCTTCTGCGGCGCGGATGTTTGCCTCTCTGTCATCTACGAACACGGTCGTTGCGGGGTCCAGGCCCGTGCGTTTGACGAGTATGTCGTAGATCTCCCTGTCCGGTTTCGTCGCGCGCTCCTCTCCCGAGACGACGATGTCGTCGAACCAGCCCAGGAAGTCCCAATGCTCCCTGGCACGCGGGAAGGTCTCGGCGGGCCAGTTCGTGATGGCATACAGCGTGTGCCCTTGCTCGCGTACATCCTGCAGGACAATTATGGAGTCTTCGATGGGTCCGCCAAACATCTCGTCCCAGCGCCCGTAGTACGCTTCGATCTCCGGACCGTACTCGGGGTGTTGGGAGATCAGCAGCGCGGTCGCCTCTTCCACCGGACGGCCCCTGTCCTGCTCGCTGTGCCATTCGGGCGTCGCGACCGTGGACAGGAAGTCATCCACCTCTTCCTCACTGACGAAGAGCTTCCGGTACAGGTGCCTGGGATCCCAGTCTATCAAGACGCCACCAAGGTCGAACACCACCGCATCTACGCCTTCTGGACGGGCGAATACGCTAATCCAGTACTCCTTTCGTCGAAGCGCTGCCTGATGCGCGCGGGGCGATGCCCTCTCGCAGTGCGACGGCGAGGGCTTTCACGCCGGATTCGATCTTGTGATGGGCGTTCTCGCCGTAGTGGCAGTTGAAGTGGAGGGTGAAGCGTCCGTACTGGGTGAAGGCCCGCAGGAACTCCGGGAAGAGCTCGACGTCGAAGGTTCCGATCTTCTCGGGCATCGGACCGAGGTTGCAGGTGAGATGGCTGCGCGCCCCGAGGTCCACGACGGCCGTCGAGAGCGCCTCTATGAGCGGCGCGCTAGCGTCGGCGAAGCGCACGATGCCGCCGCGGTCGCCGAGTGCTTCGTCGAAGGCGCGTCCGAGCACGAGCCCAGTGTCCTCGACCGTGTGATGGTCGTCCACCCAAGTGTCACCCTTCGCCTCTACCGTGAGGTCCATGCCCGAGTGGTGGGCGAGCAGGTGCAGCAAATGATCCAGAAACCCTACGCCCGTCGCGACTTCGGCCCGTCCTTCGCCGTCGAGGTCGAGGTTCACCCTGACGAACGTCTCCTCCGTCTTCCGTTGCGCACTACCCTTTCGCGCCATTTCCCTCCCGGATCTCTAAGAGCCCAAGCATTCTACCGCTATCCAATCCGCGTCGAGACGCTCGCGGCGTGGTTCTCGAAGCCTTCGAGGCGAGCCAGGCGCTCGACGTGCGGTCCGAGGACTTGCAGGGCGTCGCGCGTGAACTGGATGTAGTTCGTGCGGGCGAGAAAGTCGTGGGTGCCGAGGGGCGAGGCCCACGCCGCAGCGCCGCCTGTCGGAAGGGCGTGCGAAGGACCGGCGGCGTAGTCGCCGAGGGCGACGGGGCTGAAGTCACCCAGGGCGACCATGCCAGCGGCGTCGAGGTCATGGAGGATGGATTCGGGATCTTCCGAGATCACATGCGCGTGTTCGGGGGCATAGAGGTTGGAGATCTCGACCGCCTGCGCCATGTCTTTCACGTGGACGAGCGTCACGAGCCTGGAGGGCTCGCCCGTGAGGAGTGGCATGACGTCCCTGAGCAGGTCGGCGCTCGGTGAGATCAGAACGGAAGACGCTCCGGAGAGGTGCTCGGCCTGGGCCATAAGGTCGCTGGCGACGCGCTCGGGGAGGGCACTCTCGTCGGCGAGGACGAGCACCTCGCTGGGTCCCTGCGGGGCGTCTACGCCGACAGCGCCGAAGACTTCGAGCTTCGCCGCCGTCACGTAGTCGTTGCCAGGACCCACGATCTTGACGACAGGTTCGATGCTCTCCGTCCCGAAGGCCATCGCTCCTATCGCCTGTGCCCCACCAACCCTATACACCTCATCCAATCCCAGGAGACCTGCGACGGCGAGTACGGGGGCGCTCACGCGCCCGTCCGGTCCTGGCGGGACGCAGACGCAGATCTCCCCGACCCCTGCCACCTGCGCAGGCACGGCGGCCATGATCAGGGTGCTCGGGTAGGCGCCATGCCCACCTGGAACGTACAGGCCAACCCGCCGCAGGGGCCGCACCTTCTGCCCCACCCTGGCTCCTTGGCGTTCGATCTCCCACGGGCTATCCATCTCCCGCTCGTGGAAGGTACGCACGTTCTCGATGGCCACCTTGAAGCTGTCTTCTACGTCAGGATCAAGTGCTGACATCGCGGCCAGAACTTCACCTTGAGGCACCAGTATGGGCTCCGGCCTCACCCCGTCGAAGCGCTCTGTGTATTCGAGCAGGGCCTCGTCTCCCCTGATACGCACGTCTTCGATGATGCGTCGCGCTGCCTCTCGGACCTTCTCTGAGAGAAAGCCACCAGGACGGCGCAGTTCGGCAACACTCTCGCGTGGTCCACTATCCCGTGCGTCGAACTTTCTAACCAACGAGTTCGCCACCCCCGTTCATGGCGTCCGCGAGGGCTGCGACCTCCTGGTGGCGCAGGCGGTAGGCGCCGCGGTTGGAGATCAGACGCGCCGTTGAGGTCGAGATCTCATCGAGCACGACGAGGTGGTTCTCGCGCAGTGTCGTGCCCGTCGCCGTAAGGTCGACGATGCACTCGGCGAGTCCGACGAGGGGGGCGAGCTCTATTGAGCCGTGCAGCTCTATGACTTCGGCCTGGCGGCCCATGCTCTCGAAGTAGCGCCTGGCGGTGTCGGGGAACTTGGTTGCGACCCTGACTACCTCGGCGTGGCGGATGGCCCTTCGCACGTCTTCCGCCTTGCTTTCGGGGGCGGCCAGGATCATACGGCATCTCCCCGTACCGAGGTCCTTGAGCTCGACCACGTTGGGCCTCTGTTCCTCGAGCACGTCTTTACCCACGATTCCGACGTCCGCCGCCCCGTACTCGACGAAGACTGGAACGTCGGAGGGCCTGCTGACGATGAACTCCGTATCGCCGGCCCTGTAGACGAGCCGCCTTCCGTTCTCACGGAGGACGTTTGCAGGCAGCCCGGCTCTTTCGAGGGCCGAGAGCGCATCATCGAAGATAGCACCCTTCGGCACGGCGACGCGCAGTCCGTTCACGAGAGCACCGTCCTCGCGGCGGACTCGGGTTCCATGAACACGAACTCTCCTCGAGGGTCGGCGGTGGCGAGCTTGACGCCTCCTTTGGCGGGGTAGGAGATCCAGGCCGCCTCGACGCTGCGGGCGTACTCGGCTGCTTCCTGGGGCGAGAGGTCTTCCGAGAGATGCAGTACAGGCACGCCGAGTGTGCGCAGCCCCGCCGCCGTCTCGACACCTTCCACGTCTCCGCCGACGAGGACGAGCAGGGGTGGCGGCACCTCCTCGGGCAGCACGGAGAGCAGCCTCTCCAGATATATGGCGAAGCCCGTCGCCGGCATCTCTTTACCGAAACGCCTCAGGAGGTTATCGTAGCGCCCGCCGTTGGCGATGGTGAACCCGAGCCCCGCGGCGTAGGCTTCGTAGACAGCGCCCGTGTAGTAGTCGTGGCGCCCGATCAAACCGAGATCAAGGATGACGGCACCGAGCGCCCCGTGCGCCTCAAGGTGGCGTAGTATCTCCCGCAGGTTCTCGAGGGCCGCCCCCGCCTCCCCCACCGCGAAGCGCCCGGCCTCCTCGATAATGGATCCGTCCGTCGCAGGACCGACGAGACGCGGTATGCCGCTGACGCCAGCGCCGGCGGGAAGGTCACGCGCGATAGCATCAACGGTAACCAGGTCCTTCGCAGCCAGAGCAGCCGTCACGGCCGTGGCAGCATCGGGGGCTGTGTGCCGCAGATAGCCGGCGTAGAACGCCGACTGGCCGAGCACTACCGCGAAGTCCGAGGGGGCTTCGAGCCCGAGGCTCTGCAGTACATCGACGAGGAGCGCGATTCCTGAGGCGTCCTCCCTGGGACTCGGGGAGCCGACGACCTCCACGCCGGCCTGATAGAGCTCCGCGCTCTGTCCGCGGCCCACGCTCGCGCGGCGGTAGGCCGGCAAGACGTAGGAGAGCTTGTGCGGCTGAGGGCTTCTCGCGAGCCGCTGGGAGATCAGACGCGCTATGGGGGTCGTCATCTCGGGGCGCAGGAGGAGCATCTGGTTGTCAGGGTCGAAGAGTTTATACGCGGCGTCGCGGAGGCCGTGCTCCTCGATCACCTCCGAATACTCCAGCGCAGGGGTGATGACCTCCCTGAACCCGAACAGCCTGAAGCGCTCCCTGATCATGGTCTGCACGTCGAGCAGGCGCGTTGACTCGGGCGGCAGCACGTCACGCGTTCCCGGCGTGGTGGCGAATTTCCGAGGCGTCTCTCGATTCATAGGAGACGCTATCTTAACCGATGGGCAATAATTTGACGGCCCAAGGTCTTCCTGAAAGCGGGCGCTGTCGGCCAACGTAAGTGATCAGGGCGAAGTCATCGTGAGAGATCTCCATAGTCTTCGCATTTTCTTCTTCGGTACCACATAGATTCAAGGGTTGACCTGTGCGGGACTCGGTGCGCCATCACGGAAGTAGTGTGGAATCTTCTTGCCGCCGAGTACGAAACCCGTTCTTCTCTGTTCGTCGCCGACTATCCACGCGTCGTGCCCGGGAGGGATCACCGCCGCGTCCCCTGCGCCGGCTTCCGTGCCGCCTTCCATCACGACCTTTATCTGCCTGGAGAGGACGTAGCCAACGTGCTGGACCTGGCAGGTTTCGGTGCCCGCTATGGGCTTCACGTGCTCCGACCACCTCCACCCTGGTTCGAGTACGAACCTGCCACGCTAACGTCACCCGGGTGAACGATGTCTGCCTTTCCCTTATCTACGAACCGGCGGGTTTCATCCGGGGAATCCAGGCTCTTGCCTGTACGGTTGCATGCTGGATATCCATACCCAACAACCTCAACACTCGCTGTTAGATCTCCTCGTGCCCGCCAGGCAACTCGATGAGAATAAAGAAGAAAAAGAGTTGGGGCCGCAAACAGGACCCCAACTCCATCCCTCTTCCACTTGTAGAGCTAGGCCCCTTCTTTGACCTCCACTATCTCGTCCGCCATCAGACCATGCGCCTCGCGGTGAACGGCCTCGGCAGCTTCCTTGTTCGGAGCTTCGGCGAGGCAGAAGACCTCGCCCGTCTCCTCGTTGAACCAGTACTTGTGGTACGTGACCCCGTACTGGTTCTGGATTTCCATGTCCTTTCTGTGGGCGTCGGCCACCGCCTCGGCGGTCAGGCCTTCCACACCTCTGTGGTGATCCATGAACAGCGGCATAGTACCTATCCTCCTTTCGACATACGCTCCCCACCAGAGCGCCTGGCGCCCATTGTAGCGAAGGCCGCGAGCATGCCGCAAATGTACTTCGTCGAACTCCTTAGAGAAACGGTCCGAAAAGGTGCGGGAGGCACTTGCAGCATGGCCTTGCGGGTCGCTAGAGAGGGGATTTTCCCGAATCTACCGGCTCAGGCTGGCCGCCAGGGTGTAAGGGTGGAACACAAACTCCTCGCACAGCTCCCGGCATTGGCTGAGCAGCTCTTGCATCTGGGGCATCTCCCGCCACGCATCCTGGTCCCCTTGGTTCTCCCACGCCCCCAAAGAGAGGAACTTCCTGGGGTCTTCGGCGCTCCGGACCAACACGAAAGACACAGCCCCCGGTGCGCTGTTCAACGTCCATTCGATGAAGGAATTCCACCTCTCGATGAAGTCCTCTTCGCTTCCCGCCTGCAACAACCATTCTCCCGAACTGTAAGACTGGCCTGCCTTCTCCATCTATTGTCCTCCTTTCTCCCGCACAGAACCTGCGGGCTTCGAACTAGCCAACCCAGGAACGTTAGCAGTGGCCTGCTCTTACTCGCATCCGCCATTTGGCGTATCTTTGGCGTTACATAGATATTGCAAGCGAGTGGCGAATTCCGAGGACACTGTTTTGAGAGACACTCAAGAAGGGCCGGGAGGATACGCGAACAAGAACATAACGGCCACAATGCCATACGAGGAGGTACCAGAGTGCGCGCGGCGGTCGGTATAGTCTAGTGGCTCGTTGTCGGGTTGCTGGTTCTCTTCGCGCTGTACGTGTCGGTCACCGAGAGTAGCCCTTCCGTTGTTGATGCCGGCAGCCCTGGCTCTCTTTGGAGTATGGTGGCCTGGTATCAAGTATTCAGGTGTCGGGCTGATCGGTGCGATTGCGGAGCAGATCGTCTATTCCGACTGGTCTTGTTCGGCAGCGGGGTTCGACGGCATCTCCAACCCACACGGAGGAACTAGCGGCTGAACCACCGGCTGACCTGATCCTGTTCGGGCTGGGTCTGTGGATGGCAGCGCTCTTGGGGACCATTCTGCCGTACCGACAGCCTCGACCCAGAGACGATTGAGGTACCACCACTTTTGGAGAAATTGTCCAAGGCTCTCAAGCACGCCTTCAGTTTGATCATCAAACGGGTCATTACTGCGTAGACGAAAGCCTCTGCGAGAGAGCACATCCACTCGTAATCCTTCTCATCCTGCGTTTGTACTGAGACCCACACGAAGGTGCGCTCTGCCAGGAACGGCGAGGCAGATCCTCGAAACCCTGGCGCGCCGGTAACTAGAGTCTATCTCGTGTCCTCTCTCGAACCATTCCCTCGCCCAGATTCGCAGAACCCTCTCGGGAGGAGGTTTCGGGGAGCGGTTGACCACTGCGACCTCCTGCTCCACCTATTCCCTGTCCCGTTATCTCGTGTCCACCCACAGGAAAGAATGGCGCCGCTTCCGAGAGCACGCCGGTTCTGGCAGGCGCCTGATCCATCCTGGCCGGCGAGCTTCGCGCCTTGGACACGTCTTCTCACCATGCCGTGTGGCGTAACCAGCAGCCGGCGTCTTCTTCACACAGCCTCTTTCACTCCAGAGACGGCGACCCGGCGAACGATTCATCCATGATTCTTCGTCACTTCATCGCCTCGCTGTACGATGTTATGGAAGGAGCAAGCCTGTAAGGAGGCGGAGAAGCAAAGGACGCTCCTGAGGAGAGTCTTGCGCCACATCCGCCACAAGTGACCGTTGTGGACTCTACAAAACGGCGAGAAGGGTGCTCTCGCCTTCAGGAAGGGGCTCATCTTGGGAAGAGCATGTAGACATCTTGCATTGTTCGCGTTTCTCACCCTCCTCGCCGGCCTTGGCATGACGGCAAGCCAGACCGAGAGGGGCCTGGCCCAGACGGCGGATCCAAGGCCAAACATACTTTTCATACTCGCTGACGACATGCGGGCCTCCGACCTCAAGTACATGCCCAAAACCCAGTACCCCCACAACCACCACGTGTGGGTCAACGTCCCGCCATCTGGAGGCTTCTGGAATTTCTACGATCAGGGGCTCGAGAACTCCACCGTGGCAACCTGGCTCG
>DASSJP010000087.1:0-2660 GCA_035691165.1 Rubrobacter sp. | reverse complement strand
ACGTGATAGTGGCCGGCCTCGGCGGGATGGGAAGCTCGGCGGCCTACCACCTCGCCGATCGCGGGAAACGTGTTCTGGGACTTGAGCGGCACACCCCTGCACACGACAAAGGTTCGAGCCACGGTGAGTCCAGGATCATCCGCCAGGCGTACTTCGAGGACCCGGCCTACGTGCCGCTGCTCCTGCGCTCCTACGACCTGTGGGAAAGGCTGGAGGAGGAGACGGGCGAGGACCTCATGACGCTCTGCGGAGGGCTCATGATCGGCGCTCGCGACGGCGTCCTCGTCTCGGGCAGCGTCGCGAGCGCCGACGAGTACGGCCTGCCATACGAGATCCTGGATTCCTCCGAGCTGCAGCGCCGCTACCCGATCTTCGAGCCAGGTCCCGAGACGGTCGCCCTCTTCGAGGAGAACGCCGGCTTCGTCAGGCCCGAGGCTTCCGTGAAGGCCCACCTGGACCGAGCCGCCTCTTTAGGCGCAGACCTACGTTTCGAGGAGGAGATCCTAACCTGGGAGCCCACGGAGTCGGGTGTACGGGTCGAGACGGCATCGGGGACCTACGAGGCAGAGCGGCTGGTCGTCTCGGCGGGCGCGTGGGCGCCCAGGCTGCTTGCTGACCTCGGTCTCCCTCTGGAGGTTACGCGCCAGATCCTTTTCTGGTTCCTTCCCGAAGGGGGAACAGAGCCCTTCGCGCCTGAGAAAGTCCCTATCTGGATCTTCGAGCCCGACGACGGCAACATGTTCTACAGCTTCCCTGCCATCGACGGCGCGGACACGGTGAAAGTCGCGTTCTTCAGGGTAGATGGGAAACCGGCAGACCCGGAGACGATAGACCGCGAGGTCCACGACGACGAGGTAGAGTTCATCCGGGGCTACCTCGCGAAGTACGTCCCCTCGCTGAACGGGGACTTCCACTTTGCGAAGACCTGCATGTACACGAACACCCCTGACGAGCACTTCGTGATCTCCACCCACCCCGAATACCCTCAGGTCGCCATCGCAGCAGGTTTCTCGGGGCACGGCTACAAGTTCTGCAGCGTGGTAGGTGAAATACTGGCCGACCTCGTCACGGAAGGTAAGACTTCCCACCCCATAGACCTGTTCTCCCCGGAGCGTTTGCGGTGAAGATCCGGCGCGAGGCTGAGAGGGACATCCCGGCCATCAGGGAGGTGAACCGCAGGGCGTTCGATAGGGACGACGAGGCTGATCTCGTTGACGACCTGCGCGACAGGAGATACGCGAAGCTATCGCTGGTCGCGGATAAAGGCGGGCGGATCGTCGGTCACATCATGTTCAGCGAAGCCGTGATCCGGACAACGAGTGGCGAGGTGGCGGCCCTGGCCCTCGGACCTGTGGCCGTGACCCCTGAGCGCCAGGGGCAGGGCATAGGTTCCGCGCTCGTCAGGGAGGGCCTCGACCAATGCGCGAAGACGCACTACCGTAGCGTGTTCCTGGTCGGCATCCCAGGCTACTACCCGCGTTTCGGATTTTCGGCTGAACTGGCCGGGAACCTGTCCTCCGCCTACTCAGGGGAAGCCTTCATGGCCCTGGAACTCGCGCCCGGCGCACTCGCTGGAGTGAAGGGGAAGATCGAGTTCGCCCCCCCGTTCGAGGCGGTGTCGTGACCCGTATCTTCGATGCTGGGGAGACAGCATCCCGCCTCCCCTACCACGAGCTTGCAGAATCTATCCGCGAGGTCGTTCTCGCTATGAGCTCGGGCGAACTTCAGGCGCCTCCCCGGCTCGTCCTGTCTCTCTCTGACGGAGGCGTCCTGCTCGTCATGCCTGCCTCGGACCAGGAGATCTCCATAACCAAGCTCGTCACGGTCCACCCTGATAATCCGGGACGCTCCCTGCCGACCATACAGGGCGAGGTCGTCGTGATGAAGGCGGCGACGGGTGAAAGGCTCGGCCTACTCGAAGGCAGCGTAGTCACCGCCAGGCGCACCGCTGCGCTCTCGATGCTCGCCGCCAGAGAGCTCGCCCCACACCCCGGCGGACCGCTCCTCGTCATCGGCGCTGGAACGCAGGGACGCTCGCACCTCGAAGCCTTCCGCGAGGGCCTCGGCGTCTCGAAGATCTTCATCACCTCCCGGAGCGGGAACAGCGCCACATCTCTCGCCGAGCACGCCAGAAGTGTGGGCTTGGATGCCAGAGCCGTCGATCGTCCTGAAGACGTACTGGACGAGGTTAGCCTCGTTGTCACGGCAACCACGAGCAGGCAGCCCGTCCTCCCTGATGAAGTCCCTCATGGCACCTTCGTGGCAGCGGTCGGGTCTTTCGAGCCCGAGGCGGCAGAGTTGTCGCCGGCCCTGATCTCAACCGCCCAGGTCTTCGTGGATTCGATGGAGGGCGCGAAGGAGGAAGCCGGAGACCTCATCCAGGCCGCTCGGGCCGGAGCCTTTCGGTGGGAGGACACGACAACGCTTGAGGACGCGCTCCGCTCGTCCTGGCGTCCTGACGGGACGGTCGTATTCAAGAGCGTCGGTCACGCTCTGTGGGACCTCGCCGCCGCCAGAACGGTGTTCGTAGGCCCGTCCGGAAGCGATGTCTCGTAGAGGAAATTAGAGAAAGACCACTGCAAGAAACCTTCTGGTTCCGGCACCGTAATATTGTACGGTCGACACGACTGGAGCAGATCATCGGGTCGAGACTCATCGCG
>DASSJP010000086.1:0-6575 GCA_035691165.1 Rubrobacter sp. | reverse complement strand
CAGGAATCAGTACCCTGGCCTATAGTCGCAGCGCGCCGTAAGTTGATTCTATCTTCTCCCTGTTGACTCTCGTCAGCCGACGATTCAGACCACCCTGTCGCTTGAGCGTCTGCCTCGCACCTCGAATCCGAGGATGATCAGTGCAACACCCAAGATCAGCTCGTAGATGCCGACAATCCACACGAGCGTTAGGAGCGCCGCGCCGGGTATCGCGACCAGGAGCACCCCGAATAGCACGGAGAGCACACCGCTCAGGACCATAAGCCACTCGTTCTCTAACTCCCGCCTGAGCCAGAACGCCATAACTATCCTCAAAAGGCCAGTGAAGATCGCCCAGAAGGAGATCACGTACAGGAGCACGACCGCCGTCATACCTGGATAGAAGAAGGCTACGAGGCCGGCAAGGATGCCGAGCACTCCCTCGGCCAGGAACACCCACCTTCGACCCCCGGAACCCCTTATGCCTGCGACGACGGCGAAGACGCCGTCAACCATGGCGTAAGCTCCGAAGAAGATAATTAGCACGTAGAGGGTGATACCGGGCCAGAACAGCGCGGCCAGCCCGAAGAGCAGCGCGGCTATGCCCCTCAGAAGCAGCGCCCACCAGTTGCCGGAAATCGTGGGCAGTATCGGCTGCGGTTGCGTGTAGCTCATCTTTGATCGCTCCTTTGTGTGTCGTTCGGCTGATCACGCCCTCGCCTCGTTGCGGCGTTCATGGCGCTGATTGCCGTAGGGTGCCGATTCCTTCCGTTGCGGCGAAAGAGAACGTTTTCGTGTGCCGCCTTTCGCCCCTCCCTGTCATGCTCAGCCGCTGCTGGATTCTGAGTGTCGTACTAGATCTCCTTTCCTTCTTTACTCGTTCCTAGCGTGGGTCAATGTACTTTCGTTGCAGGAAGATTTTCATCACCCAGCGCAGTTTTCCCCTAGGGGATTTTCGTTGGAGGCCGGTAGCGTATGCGGGGATGTGCCACTGGATTGACTTCCCGACAGATCGTCCTTGAATACGCTCTCCCTGTTAGGCCGACCTACGCTCGAGTACCTACGTCTGATCGCTGAGCCAGGCAGTGGTTACGTCGCTGAGAGAGTCGGCGTCTTCGGTGCTCTGGAGCAATCATCAGAGTAGCGGGAGATATACTCTATGACTGAAGTACGGCAGGTTGCCAGCGCAATTCTGACTCACCGATGTTGTATGTAATTAGAGATACATACTCTCGGCTAGATATCTGGCTCTATCCCTTACGAAGGGCCGCTACCCGGCGGAACTGTATCGATCGAAGCGGGTACGGGGACCGTGCTTGCCCTCTTCGGTCTTGGCGGCGTCCAGAGCGCCGGCGAGGCGACGCAGCACTTGACCCCGGGCTAACCCCGCATTGGGCCGGGTTGATACGGTTCGGGCTGGTATCCGGCTCGTACCTCTCTGGAGAGATAGCGCTGGCCCGAAAGCAGTTCGAAGAATCCCTCGAAGAGGCAGGAGCCGAGCTACCCTATTCTTCCTCTCGATAGTTGCCTTAGACGAGGAACGTCTGGATGAGGCCGGCGGGCGAGCCAATTAGAAACGAATCGGATAGGCGGAGCGAAACCGGCGAAGCCACGAAAGTTGGGCGTGGCAAGAGGCTCACATGTTAGGTCGTCCATTTGCCAGGCTCGCAGGGCTCTTCCCGCAACTCGTGCCGTGCATCATCCGGGGCGTCGGGCCCTTCCTCGTCGAAGCGGCTTTGTCACGGTCCTGGCGTGAGATTCATGTTACCCGGAGTGGTCTCTCGGCTCCCTGATCGTCTCTGCCGCGTACGCGGAAGGCCGTGATCAGGAGGAGTATCCCGAAAACCACGGCGTAGGCGCCGATCAGCCATATCAAGGAGAGGATGCCCACCCCACGGAGAACCGCGAGTAGCAGACCGAAGATCACCGAGAGTACGCCCCCGAGGATGAGCGCCCATTCGCCCCGGATCTCCTGGCGCAGCCTTATGGCCGTGGCTATCTGCGCGAGCCCTGTGACGATAGCCCAGGCTGCCACCAGGTAGAGCAGAGCGAAAGCGGTGAGCCCGGGATAGACGAAGGCGATAATGCCGGCCAGGATGCCAACCACTCCTTCGAGGAGCAGGAGTCAGCGCGGAGTTCCGCTCCTGGTGCCTCCGAGCACGCCGACTATCGCGAACGCGCCGTCCACCAGAGGGTAGGCTCCGAAGAGCAGGATCAGGGCCTGAAGCGCGATTCCAGGACGCAGTAACGCAGCCAGCCCGAACAATATGGCTATAGCACCCCTCAGCGCCAGCGCCCACCAGTGTCCGGTCTCAGCAGGTAGGGCAGTTTGTGGCTGGGTCATGAGATCCTCCTTTGCCTCAGCCGCCTCGATACGCCGCCGCGCGAGGTCGAACGCCGAAACCATTCCGGCATGCCTATCTCGTCACAACAGGCACATTATATGCTCTGTGCGCTGGCGACGGCTATTCTGGAGAGCAGCGCTCTCTTGCGGACATACGCTCTCGCCTCAGTGTTCTTGATGGCGCTTACTCGGAGACGGTGTTGCCGCCCGCTCGTTTGGCCCTGTAGAGGGCGGCGTCGGCCGCGTGGGTGAGCTCCTGGCGCGTTTTGCCGTCTTCCGGGTAGCTGGCGACGCCTATCGAGATAGTTGTCCTGGCGGCGACGTTGCCCCTTTCGAAGGCGTGCGAGGCGACGCGGCACCGGATCTCCTCAGCCACTTCGAGAGCTTCCTCTTTGGAGAGTTCGGGGAGGACGGCCTGGTACTCGTCGCCGCCGAAACGGGTGGCGCTGCGCCCCTCCTCTTCGTGCAGGGCGCCGATGATGCGGCCGATCTCACCAACGACGAACTCGCCGAGAAGGTGTCCGTAGGCATCGTTAATCTTCTTGAGGCTATCAATGTCCGCCATGAGGACGCTCAGAGGCCTTCCCTCGTCGGCCATCGCCTCAAGGCGGTGCTCGAACTCGCGGTCGAAGCGTCCCTTGGAGAGGAGGCCTGTCAGATGATCGCGGTTCACGAGATGGTGCAACTGTTCGTAGAAGGAGGCTTTGATCTCATCCTGGTGCGAGAACTCGAGGACGGAGTCCCCCATGTGGATACGGTCCCCGTCGGACAGGAGGTGGCCGCCCTCCGGCTCCTCTATGATCTCACCGTTGAGCGAGATCGCCTTCCTTGCTCCCACGCCCCGCACGGCGTATCCGCCGGGTTCCCTGTAGACCTCTGCGTGCCGCGGCTCGACCTCCACGTCACGCACCACGATGTCAGCCCGGAACGGGTCGCTGCCGAGCACAAATGCGTCTTCGTCTAACGCGAAGAAGTCGCCCAGGCTCGGGCCTTGCAAGACTACTAGGTGTGGCCTGTTGAGCCCTGCGGCATCGTTCTCTATCTCGGCATGCAAGCTGACGTAACCTCCGTACGAACCCATTCTAGCATCCGCTCCACGGGCCAAGCCGCGCGCCCTGCGATGCTAGAATGAGGATTCAACGGCAGTCTGGCACGGGAGCTGGCATTTGGAAGTACAGGAGAAGCGTACCTATCAGGCGGTCATAGGACTCGAGTTTCACGTCCACCTGGCGACCACGACCAAGATGTTCTGTGGTTGCAGCGTGACCTACGGCGAGCCCCCGAACACGCACACCTGTCCCGTGTGCCTCGGGCATCCAGGTGCCCTGCCGGTCACCAACGAGAAGGCCATCGAGCTCGGGGTCATGGCAGGGCTGGCGCTCAACTGCGACGTCGCCGAGCGTGCTGTATTCGCCAGGAAGAACTACTTCTACCCCGACCTTCCGAAGGGATACCAGATCTCCCAGTACGACGAGCCTATCTGTATAGGGGGCCACCTTGACGTTCCTACCCCTGAAGGCAGGATCCGGGTCGGCATCACACGCCTCCACCTCGAGGAGGACGCCGCGAAGAACGTCCACGTCGGCACCTCGGGCCGCATGCACGGCTCGGTCGGCTCCCTTATCGACTTCAACCGCGGCGGCACGCCGCTGATGGAGATCGTCACGGAACCGGATATCCCATCGCCCGAAGCCGCGAGGGCGACGGCGAACCAGCTCAAGGACATCCTGCGCGCCGTCGGCGTCTCCGAGGCCGACATGGAGAAGGGCCAGCTCCGCTGCGACGCCAACGTCTCAATACGCAACCCCGACGGCTCCTTCGGTACCAAGACCGAGCTCAAGAACATGAACTCCTTCCGCTTCGTCGAGCGGGGGCTCGCGCGCGAACTGGAGCGCCAGCGCGAGATACTGGAAAACGGTGGTCGCGTGGAGCAGACTACGCTCCATTACGACCCCGAGACCGACGAGGTGCACGAGCTCCGCAGCAAGGAGTACGCCCACGATTACCGCTACTTCCCGGAGCCTGACCTCCTGCCGCTCGAGATGAGTCAGGCTTGGATCCGCGAGATAGAGGAGCGGCTCCCCGAGTTGCCAGACCAGATGCTCGCCCGCTTCGTCGAGCAGTACGGCCTCTCTGAGTACGATGCCGGTGTACTCACGGCAGACAGGAGCCTCGCTGCGTTCTACGAGGCCGTCGCCAATGAAGTGGATCACAAACAGGCGGCGAACTGGATCTCAGGCGATCTCAGGGCCCTTCTCAACGAGACCGGGACGGACATCTCGGAGTCAAATGTCGCGCCGGAACACATGATTGAGCTGATCGAACTGGTCGCTGCCGGCAAGGTCTCCCGCTCCGCCGCGAAGGACGCATTGGCCAGTGTGTTCGAGACTGGCGATTCCCCATCTACCGTCGTCGAGCGCGAGGGCCTGGCTTCCGTCGGCTCAGACGAGCTCTCCGGCGTCGTTGACGAGGCGATCTCGGCCAACCCGGAGGAGGCCGAGCGGATTCGTAACGGCGATAGGAAGGTCGTCGGCTTCCTCGTCGGCCAGGTGATGAAGGCGACCCGCGGCAACGCTGACGGCGGCAGGGTCCGCGAGCTTCTGATGGAGAAGCTGGGTTCCTAGAGGCCCCGCCGCCCTGAACATCCCACGTGTCGGCGTCCCTTTCCTAGAAACTTCCGGTCTCCCTGACGCCGTCCACGATGGCGGCGGAGAACCCGTCCCGCTGCGCCTGCCGACCTCGCGACCCGCAGGCGGCGTCGCGCTGGCGCGTGAGTGGGTGGCCGATCTCGTAGAGATCTCCTGCTCCGGGAAGGACCTCGACGCCCTGATACTCGACGCCGCCCGTCCCGAGGAGATCGCAGGTATGCTAGTAGCCGCGCTGCGCCTGGATCTCCCGACTGTCTGCGTCCCACCATCAGGCACACCGTTCTACGCCGCCCTGGTCGCGCTCGGTCTCACCCCTGTCTCGGGCGAACTTGTGAGCATTGCTGTCGAGGGGGACGAAGGACCACGCCCTCACGAGCTGGTCGATAACTTCTCTCTCGCCAACGCGTTGCGGGCCGGAGTCGCAGCCGGTTGTGGACCCGAGCTGCTGGTCCACCTCGCGGCACTCGCCCGTGAGGCCGGCGTCGCAGGCTTCAGCCAGATGATCAGAGTCCTCGCCCCCGAGACACCCGGGGCCGACCCTGGATGGTTGCGCGAACATGGCGTCCCGGGCCTGCTCGCCGCTTTGGGCGACGCACTCCACGATGTTCCCACCGTCGCAGGCAACTTGAAAGTGAGCCTGCCACCCGCACCTCCTCCACCGGGAGAACATTCTCGCCTCGTCTTCGTCAGGGCGAGAGCATCTGGAGCAGAGGCCGTCTGCCGCGTCAGCATGGGCGTAACCGAGGCGGCGGGGGAGTGCCGCGTTTTCGACTCCGAGGAAGAGGCCGTGCGCGCCGTGCGGGCGGGTGAGGTTGGGGAGGAATTGGTAATCGTAGTGGGAGGTTGCGGGCCGCGCGGGGGACCCGGGCTATCGAGGCTCGACGAGCTCGGACGGGCGCTCGAGGAGACTGGACTGGAGGCGCCGGTATTGACGGACGGGCTCGCGCCGGATGACGCTCGGGAACCCTGGATCTCACTCTTCACCCCCGAAGCAGTGGCGGGTGGCGTACTCGCTTTGCTCAGGGACGGAGACTCTCTCAGGGTAGACCTCGCGGAGGGTCGCATCCGTACCGGGGTCGGAGTCAGGGAGTTCGGGCGCAGGGAGCCCCACGAGTTCCGCGACCGCGCCGGTACGGCTTACGCCGCCCGCTACATACAGACCGCGCTGCCCACGTTGGAGGGCGCGGGCTTCGGCTAGACTGTCGTTCCGGCGGGTTTTCTTGCCCGGACATGCAGGAAGTACTCCACGACCTGGGCGTCCTGGAGGTTGGGACGCTCCCTGACGGCCTCGTCGGTCGGGCACGGCTCCCCGAAGCGCTCCAGTTCGAAGCCCGCCCCGACCAGGCTGTTCAGCCATTCGCTCAAGGTCCGTGTGAAGAGCGGCACACGGAAGGCGCGCAAACCTTCCTGGACCTCGGGCGGGGAGGCACCGAAGATCCACTCCTCTACTTCGCCTTCGCGCTTGCGGAAGTAGTCCCCGACCTCGAATGCGTAGGTACGCCCGGTCTCATCGCGAAGATTCTTGTGGTGGGGAGTATAGAAACAAGGATGGCCGATCGAGAACTGGAAGAAACCACAGGGCCTCAAGACCTAGAACACCTTCG
>DASSJP010000085.1:0-3193 GCA_035691165.1 Rubrobacter sp. | reverse complement strand
TATGCCCGTTCGCAGGATCGGGCTCGAGCAGGAATTCTTCCTTGTGGGCCGGACCGGGGAGCCCAGCGACCTTGCGGATCAATTCTTACGGCGACGCTGGGAGGCTGCCGAGGTAGAGGGCCTAGATCCACGCTGTTTCAGCAGGGCGAGGAGGGATTGGTATTGCTTCGTCTCAGGTTGCCCTCTCTTCTACGTGGCGCACCACCAAGACAGGGCAGTGGGCGTGCCTCACTACGGAATCGGAGACGCTTCCCATCAATGTCCGTCTCATCCCCCCGCGCCCCCTGCTGCCCATTACTATCAGACCGGCCTTCATGTCTTCTGCAAGGTGCACGATCTCTCGCGCTACCTCTCCCATCCTCAGATGCGTCTGTGCGACTGTCCCGCCAGTTGAGCGTACCCGTTGCACTTCCTCGTCGAGCACCTCCCTGCCCCGCTGCTCTGCGCGTCGTTCGATATCCTCCTCCAGGATCGGATCAGGTATCTCTACACCCTCTGGATCGGTGGCCTCTGGGTAGAGGACAGCCATCGAGAGAGCAGTAGAGGCGACGTCCAAGGCGTGGACCACATGCAGCTCCGAGTCAGTCTTCTGGGCAAGATCCACCGCAGTCCGGGCGGCCAATTCGGCCTCGGTGGAACCGTCTGTAGCCAACAGTATCCTGGTCGGAAAGATGCTCATCTGGTTCTCCTCACTCGGGGCCGTATGCGCGAAGTGTATGATGTCATCAGTCCGAATCTCGCGCATCTTCGAAGATGGTCATTTCAAGGACCACGAGGCTAAAGGGCGCGGCGGCGAGCCCGCGAAGCGCCAGGACTCGCCAGTTGGCGGTCAACGTGCTCAACCTCTGCCTGTAGCTTCCTTCGTCGCCCATCCTTACGTCCTCCTCGGGTGTGCTTTCGAGTGTCTCTTCATACCTTGCTCAGCGACCTGATCTCCCCACCACCGTACCAATGGCGCCGACCGTGAAAGCCGCCGCCGTCCCGCAGATGATCCCGATCAAAGCGCCACTGGCGCGGCCATCAGTCGCCCACTGCACGCCTAGACCCACGAGCAAGGAAACGACGACGAAAACTATTGCGGAAAGGATCACCGTCCCTGCGATCCTGGCGATCATCCCTGTTTTCCCTTCCTCTATGCGCTCCTTCATCCCAAGATGAGCCAGATGAATATGACGTAGACGATGATGTTCACGAGCCAGCTGTTGGTGTTCATCCAGTTTCGCACCTTCGGCATCACACGCTGCGCCCGCCTATGAAAGAGCAAGTAGAACAGCGCAGGAAGCGCCGCTATGAGGACGGTCAGGGCGAGGAACGGCAGCGCAGCCAGAAACGAGGCGTCGTTCTGCACCAGGTTTACGCCGACCGTCACAAGAACGATGAAGTCTGAAGGGAACACCGAGAGCAGCAGCAGTCCGGTCGTGAACGCCGTTCTGGGCTTGGCGTTCTGCAGAGTACCAAGCCATCCGGGGGGTTCGCTCGTCTCGCGGCGAACGAAGCTCTTGATGGCCAGGAACACGAGGAGACCGACTAGCAGGTACTGGATTATTTTGCCGGTCGAACTGCTGTCCGAAGGGTCGCCAAGAGAGACGCTGTTGCCTAGCAGGATGGCGAGAGTATAGGTGATAGCGAGACCCACCGTGGAGCCTATTGCCGCGCCTGCGATGAAGGCGGCCGAGAGCTTCAGCGGCTTGCGGGCGGTGATGAAGATGATCGCCGACATGATCTGTGGCCCCGCCATCATCGTGATGGCGAGGGGTAGGACTTGCAGGTTCATTGTCTCTCCTCTCGGTGTACGGTCTTATGTCACACGGAGCCAATGTCTCTTCCAGGGCAGGCAGCGTCCAACCTTTCCATCAAATTTGACGTAGCTCATAATGAATCGCCGGGCGCGGAGCACTGCCAGCGCAACCGCAGATGAAGAGTTGGGGCTCGACCGGTCGGCTGCTTCAGGCATCTTTCATCCTCCGGGTATTGGTAGTCTCGTTGTCCAGATTTCCAGGGATCTCCACGACCCTCAGGCTGTCCGAGACCGCGTGGTAGACAGCCGCGTTCACCTCAGCGCCAAGCAGCACGACAGAGGCTGAGAGATACAGATAGAAGAGCAGTCCCACGGCCGCTCCCAGGCTCCCGTACGTGACGCCGTAGTCTGCGAAGTTCGCAAGGTAGAACGAGAAACCGACCGAGGATATCGCCCAGAGCAACACGGCGAGGGCGGCACCAAGGCGCACCGAGCGGAAGCGCACTCTGGCGTCTGGCCCGAAGCGGTAGACGAGTGAGAGCACCACAGCCAGCAGAGAAAGGGCGACGGGGAAGCGCAGCCACCCCCACAGCAAGACGAACACCTCGTCCAGGCCAACCACTTCCGTTATGCGCTCGATCAGGCGTGGGCCGACCAGCATCAGCCCTATGGAAAAGAGCACGACAAGCGCCAGGACGGGACCGAACGCCCAGGAAAGTAGAAACCTCTTCAACCCGTGACGGGTCTCAGATGTCTCGTAGGCGACATTGAAGGCATCGGTCAAGGTATGGGCGAGCGCTGAGATGGACCATAGTGCGACGCCCACCCCGAAGATGAGCAACTCTCCTCTAGCTTGCTTCTCGGCCTGTTCGATCATCCTTTCGAGGGGTTGGATCTGCTCCCTGCCTTGCTCTACGACGGGTTCTAGCTGTTGGGGCACGTTCTGTTTCGATTGCTGCTCGAAGGACCTTTCGATGAAGGCTGACAAGCCCAACGCGCTCGTTAGAACGACAAGGATCAGCACGAAGGGGAAGAGGCCGAAGAGCCCGCGGTACGCCAGCGCGGCGGCGTACGTCGTCATGCGGTGCTCGAAGAAATTCCGAACCGAGCGCTCGCCGAGTTCTACGACCCCCAGCATCAGAACGTGTCCACCATACTACCCTGAGGAGAGGGCGCACTGTGGCCATGATGGCCCCGAATCCCCACGTCGGAGACGAAGCGTGCGAGCAAAATAGCCTCCGCGCTCCACGCTGGCGTCCCGGTCATCGTGGGTCACCACCTCGTGATGCGAGGGATCCGCCGCCGTCCGGATTTTGCAACACCCGGTTCCCGTCGACGGACGCCCATGAGGAAGGCACGTCGGTTCCTCCCTCTTCTGAGAAGCGCCCCTCGAAAGCCACGAACGTCGGATTCCGCACCATCTTCCCTGCGAGCAGGCACTCACCCTGGGCGAAG
>DASSJP010000084.1:0-2031 GCA_035691165.1 Rubrobacter sp. | reverse complement strand
TCGGGTGGCTCCACCTCCCACGGGTATTGGCTCCAGGTTGGCTTCTATCTCCTCCCTGCGATCTTCGAGGAACGGGGGAAGTGAGAGCCTCTCGCCGAGGTGCGCCGCGTCCTCGTCCGTGGCAAAGCCTGGGCCGTCCGTGGCTATTTCGAAGAGCACCCCACCAGGCTCGCGGAAGTAGATCGAACGGAAGTAGTAGCGGTCTATCTGCGGCGTAACCCCGAGGCCGGAGCGCCGGATCTTCTCCCGCCACGCAGCATGCTCCTCGTCATCCGGCGTCCTGAAGGCGATATGATGCACGCCGCCGCGTCCGAGGTGGGCCCATGGGGCGTCGGGCCTCTCGACTACCCGCACGGTGGCTCCCGGACCACCGCCTCCGACCTCGAAGGTCACGGTCCGGCCTGCGTTCTCAGCACGCTCATCCACCTGCCTGAAGCCGAGTACCTCGGTGAGCACCCACGCAGTCGGCTCGAGTTCCCGCACCGTCAGGTCTACGGCACCCAGACCCCGGATGCCCATCTCTTGTGGTACCGGGCTTTCCTCCCACGGTACACCGCCAGGCACTCCTTCGCCCTCGTCCGCAGAGAGCCGAAGGCGCTGACCTTCGGGATCTGTGAAGTCCAGGTGGGCGCTGTCTCCGTTTTCCTCGACCCCGTTGTGAGATACGCCGAGATCCTGGAAACGATCCATCCACCAGTCGAGCGCGGCGCGGTCGGGGACGCGCAACCCGGTGGTCGAGACTTCTCCGGCGCCCGGGTGGTTCGGGGCCACTCGCAACTGGGGCCAGTCGAAGAAGGTGATCTCAGTCCCAGGATTTCCTACCTCGTCTCCGTAAAATAGGTGGTAGGCGGAGACGTCGTCCTGGTTTACAGTCTTCTTGACGAGCCTGAGTCCGAGTACTTCCGTGTAGAATGCGACGTTCTGCGCCGCGTTCGTCGTGACCGCCGTCATGTGATGCAAGCCGCCTAGTTCCATCTCTGTCCTCCGATCGGTCGTCTCAAGATCTAACACCCATTATCGGGGTACCAGGGCACGCAGCCCGCTGCTTATGCGCTCCACAGGAAGCCCCTGTACCCTGTGCTGGTTGTAGGAAAGATCCACGTCGAGCGGGGCGAGAAGCGCCGTGGCCAGGTACTCGATATCGAGCCTCTCGTCCACATCTCTCTCACGGGCCGCAGCCCGCAAGAGCCCGAGGACGGTCGCACGGCGCCAGTCGTAAGCCGGGTGCGAGAAGCGCTCCAGCCGGTCCGCCCCGCACAACGGTTCGTTGCCGCCGTAGAGCAGGTCCAGGTTCTCCGCGGTGAAGGTCACGAGCCTGTCGAGGAAGAGGTCGAGCTTCTCTATCGCCGACGTCCCACGTTCACGCAGGATCTCCAGGGTCTCCTGCTGAAACTGCCTCGTTGGCTCGTCGAGAAGAGCCTGGCAGAGAAAGCCCTTGTGGGGGAAACGCCGGTACAGTGTCCCCTTCCCGACGCCTGATGCCCTGGCTATCTCCTCCATCGTCACGCTCGTCACGCCACACTCCTCGAAGAGCGTCCGCGCCGTCTGAACGATAACCCTCCGGTTGCGCGCCGCGTCCCTGCGCTCCGACTCCCGGCCCGAAGGACGCCCCAGATGATCCAGGTTCCAACCAGCCTCGATCCCCTGTCTTCGTACTCGCTCGATACCGGCCACTCTCCATAGAATCTTGACCCCGGCAGTCTACCGCGATACCCTCACGCTTTAAAGTGGACCCGAGTCCATTTCTTTTGAGGGCGGAACTGGTGGGGAAGAAGCGATGATCTACTACGGCGCAACGGGGGACCGTGCTCGCCGGGAGCCGCGCATGGCGGTACCATGCGACCATGAGAAGCGGCACCCATACCTTCCTTGCGACCACGCGGGTTCACTTCGGCGCGGACGCCCTGGGGAAGCTCGCAGAGGAGGCCAGTTCCTGTGACCGAGCATTCATCATCACAGGGCGCAGCCTGAACGAGAAGACAGATCTCATCCGCCGCGTCGGGGCGTTGCTCGGCGGCAAGCACGCCGGCA
>DASSJP010000083.1:0-2790 GCA_035691165.1 Rubrobacter sp. | reverse complement strand
GCTCCCGATCCCTGGAACAGGTTTCCCCTCCACACCACGTTTGCGCGTCGTTCCGCAGCCATAGGTACCTCCCATACATCTGTTTCCTCGGATACTTGGTAGCTTACCCGTTCCCCAGATGCTCTAATCTACCCAGACACCTACCGGTACCTTTGCGACGTCTTCCTACCTGTTGCCACGTTCGCGGGCGGCGGCCTCTTCTAGCTTGCTCATGTAGACCTCTTCGGTCTCGGGAGTTCCGATCCTGATCTTTTCGCTGTCCGTAACCTCTCCCAGGAGTGTTGCCGTCTGGCTCAGTGAGGCCTCCATATCGAAGTCGTTGAAGCTGGAGATGCAGTCCCTGGGGACTATGACGTTGAACCACCGCATGGCGGCGCTCGAAGCCGTGTAATGAACACAGATATTGGCGACGGTACCGCAGACGATCAGGGTGTCAACACCCCACAAGCGCAGCATGTGCTCCAGGTCTGTACCGTAGAAGGCGTCGTAGCGAGGTTTGCGGATGGTCACCTCGTCCTCGTGCGGGGCGAGCCCGTCGACCACCTGCCAGCCCCAGCTCCCCTCGCGGCAGTGCTCGCCCCAGATCTCCCACTCGGGGTCACCATCCCTGTGGGTATCCTGGACGAATACAACCCTCATCTCGGAATTCCGCGCCAGCTCCAGCAAGTTCCGTATCGCCGGTACGGTGCTCGCGGCGCTCGGGACGACGAGCGCGCCTGACTCCGTCACGAAATCGTTCTGCATGTCCCCGATAATCAAGGCCGTTCGGCTCGGGTCTACGCGAACGCCATCCTGTACCACGTACTCCGGGACCTCCACGGTGCGTGTCATATGAGCCTCCTTGGATCATAGAACTGCACCTCATTTTACCGCCTCTCGCCGAACAAAGGACCGCCGGACCCCACGAGCTGGGGGCAATAATTTGGTCTAGTCCGGAGATCTTCGCAGAAGCCAGCTAGCGCCTCCGGCGTAGTCGTTTTCAGCTCAGGCAACCGGGAGAGACCGCAGCAATGTCCCTTCTTCAGCAGGGAAAAAGATCAGGTCAAAGAATCTCCCGCCGTTCAAGCTACGTGCATTTGTGCACTCCCTGCGCAGCCCGCCGGATAGCGGCGGCCAGCTCTCCTTCAGGGTCGTGTTTTGCCACGAAACCCACGGCCCCGGCGGCGAAAGCCCTGCCCACCACCCTGGCGTCGTCGTGGAGGCTCAGCATCACGACGGCGGCGCTGGACGAACTCGCGGTCAGGGCGGCGGTCGCCTGAATGCCGTCCATCTCCGGCATCGACACGTCCATCAAGACCACGTCGGGAGAGAGGGCCTCCACCTGATCCAGGATCCTGCCGTTCTCGGCCTCGCCGACCACCTCGAAATCCGGTTCGACCCCGAGGCGCATCCTCAGGCCCCGCCGCACCATTGGCTGGTCGTCGACTAGGAGGATTTTGATCTTCTCCGCAGTTTCTCGCGCCGACACTTTTCCTGACCTCCCGTCACAGCTCTTGTTTGTGTGGATGTAGTAAACGTCCCCGCGGGCCAGGGCGCATCAGACGATAGGCCGACCCCGGTCTAGGACTTTGGGCGGAGACGCCCATACTCCAGATTGCGTAGACGAGCTTATGGTCTGGATGGTTGCGGCATGGCCCGCAGATGGGTATGCTTTTCCTCCGGAGATCTCCCGATAGTGCTTTTCGAGGATGGTGAAGCTGTCGTGACGGTAAAGGTCTTGCTCGCTGACGACCACAAGGTCGTGCGCCAGGGCCTGCGCATGTTCCTCGGCCTGGATGAGGAGTTCGAGGTGGTCGGCGAGGCCGAGAACGGAGAAGAGGCGTTGCGTCTGGCCAGGGATCTCTCGCCAGACGTCGTCTTGATGGACCTCCTCATGCCCGTTATGGACGGTATAGAGGCAACGCGGGCCATCCGGCAGGAGCTGCCCGACATCGAAGTGGTGGCACTGACGAGCGTGCTCGAGGACGCCTCCGTCTCAGGAGCCGTGAGGGCCGGCGCCATCGGCTACCTCCTAAAGAACACCGAGGATGAAGAGCTGAGACGCGCACTGAAGGCGGCCGCAGCCGGTCGGGTGCAGCTCGCCCCCGAGGCGGCCTCCCGACTGATGCGCGAGGTTCGCACCCCAAATCGGGGAGAACACCAGGCCCTCACGGAGCGCGAGACGGAGGTGTTGAGGCTCCTGGCTCGCGGCGAGGCGAACAAGCAGATAGCCCGATCCCTGAGCATCGGGGAGAAGACCGTCAAGAGCCACGTCTCGAGCATCCTCCAGAAGCTCGGCGTGCGCAGCCGTACCCAGGCCGCCCTCTACGCCTCACGGGCCGGTCTGATCCCACCCGAGGAGCTGGGCGAAACCCCGTAGCGCCTGGGCCGGTCGTCACGCACGAAGCTACAATTACGCCGAACGAGCGTCCCCCTGATACCCTGGAGTTCGCGTGGGCTGGCAATACACACCATACGCACTGGGCTCTCTGATGACGGCAGCCGTGGCCGCGGGGTTGTCCGTCTACGCCTGGCGACGCGGCGGTATCCCCGGCGCGAGGATGGGAGCGCTGTTCATGGCTGCGGTCAGCCTGTGGGGAGCGACCTACGCCGTCGAGCTAGGAACCACGGATCTGGCGGCCAACATCTTCTGGTCCAAGATCGAGTACATCGGCATAGTCCTCGTGCCGTTCTCCTGGTTGGGGTTCACCGTGGAGTACACAGGCCGTGGTGCGTGGCTGGGAAGACGCACCCTGGCGCTGCTCGACGTCGTTCCGGTCCTCACTTTGCTCCTCGTCTTCACCAACGAGT
>DASSJP010000082.1:0-15017 GCA_035691165.1 Rubrobacter sp. | reverse complement strand
CTCGCCTACCTCGAGGAGACGAAGGGTGGTCGCTATGTTGTGTGGGAGAGCGGCAGGTTCACCGACGCGGCGCCGGCCTGGGTGGCAAGCACGCCCCCGCCACCCGGAAAGGTCGTCAAGGACAACGGTGCGTTCTGCGCGGGCCTGCCCAACCTGGCTATGCGCAAGAACGGCGTCCATCACGTGGATATGTCCAACGCCTGGTTCGGCGGTGTCCTCTGGTACGGCAACTACTTCGTGGACCAGATGGATCTCGCGGCGCGCTTAAAACCGCACGGGAACTACCCGCCAGGCACCCTGTTCATACGGAGGTACACAGGGCCGGCGCTCTCGCAGCAGGGACACGTCGCCATCATGGGTCGCCACGGGAAGCTGCTGCAGTCGGACGTGCCGCTCGGCATCAACGAGGAGCGGACGCTCGCGCAGACCCAGGCTTTCCTCACCCAGGGCGAGGGTGGCGGCTTCCAGTGGGCCGTGCTCCCTGAGAACTGGTTGAAGCCAAGTAATGCTTGATCCGCGACTCTTCCCATTATAGCGTCGAGACGGGGATCGCGAGCAACCGCGGTTCCCGCCACGGCCTGTGGAGTCTGTGCCCGCCGCGGGACTGATGACCGTCGCGCGCGAACCCTCGGAGGTTCATCACGGCTTCGAGCGAAGTCGTGGCGGTGCGCGATCTTTTGGGAATAGAGCGACGCTCTGGGTTTTCGCATCGCCTGTCGTGGGTACCGAGCAGAGAAGACTGTAGAAAGAGGAAAGGAGCGTATGAACGACGCGACGCAGCAGCGGCTCGTAACCATCTTGGCCGCCGGTATCGCCTACCTCATCAGCCAGTACGTCACGGACAGGCTCATAGACATACCGGATGAGCGTGGGATCAAGGACGACGTTCTGGAGGCGGTCCTCAAGGGGGCGACTACGGCGACCTCGACCATCCTCGCCTCTGTCCTCGTGCGAAGGCTGCTCAGGGGCTGAACTCCGCGCGAAACGCCAGATTTTAGAATCGCCGGAGCCCCGCGGGGTTCCGGCTTTCTTGTTGCGGCCCGACGAGACATATATCATCGTCGGCGGGCGAGGGATGTAGGAGGTTGGTTCTGGTGGCAGGTTCTCTGGAGGGTCGGGTCGCTATCGTGACGGGCGGAGGCGGGGGTCTTGCCGAGGGCATCTGCGCCAGGCTCGCAACAGACGGCGCGGCCATAGCCACGATAGACGTCTCGCAGGAGAAAGCCGAGCGGGTCGCGGGGCAGGTAAGGGCTGACGGCGGGCGCGCCGTGGCTTTCGAGGCCGACGTCTCGAATCGGATTTCGGTAGAGGCCGTGGTCGATGATGTCGCGCGCGAGCTCGGCGGGGTGGACATCCTCGTCAATAACGCCGCCGTCTACCCGAGGCGGGCGTGGACTGAGATAGAGGAAGAGGAGTGGGATAGGGTAATGGCCGTTAACCTCAAGGGCTACTTCCTGTGCGCGCGGGCCGTCTATCCTCACATGAAGGAGAGGGGTCGGGGCAACATCGTGAACGTGGCTTCGATCACCTTCTTCATCGGGTGGACGCTCCTGCTCGACTACGTCGCCTCGAAAGGCGGCATAGTCGGCTTCACGCGCACGCTCGCCCGCGAGGTCGGCCCGGACAATATCAACGTGAACGCCATAGCACCGGGCGCCTTCCCCACGGACGCGGAGAAGATACACCCCGACCAGGAAGGCTACAACCGATGGGTGCTGGAGCAGCAGTCCATCAAGCGCCGCGGCACGCCCGAGGACATCGGCAACCTAGTCGCCTTCCTCGCCTCAGACGCATCCTCATTCATAACGGGCCAGACCATCGGCATCGACGGTGGCTGGATGATGCGCTGAAGGGGCGGTTCGCGAACCGCCCCAACGAGAGACGGAAAGGGAGAACCCGTGACAGACACCACGGTCCGGCCAAGAGAACGCAAGGAGAGGCTCGAAGACATCCTGGTCGTCGACTGCGACGTCCACGTCCACGAGTCGCCGGAGAGGCTGATCCCTTACTGCGACATGCCCTGGCGCATTGCGCTGGAGAACATCAAGGACGTACAGGAGTACTACCTCGACATCCCTGGTTTCTCGCCAGGGACCACGGCGTACGAGGCGAAGTTCCCTTCGGGACAGGAAGCCACCCGCATGGTCCACACAGCCGGGCAGATGCGGCGGGAGCTCGATGAGATCCACGTAGACATCGGCGTCCTCTTCCCCGACCACTTCCTGAAGATACCGGTGATCACTCAAGTAGATTACGCTTCCGCCCTCGCCCGCGCCTACAACTCATGGCTCCTCGAAGAGTGGTGCTCGCCAGAGAACGGCCTGCTCGGCTGTATCCTCGCCTGCCCGCAAGACCCTGAGGACGCTGCAAGAGAGATAGAGAAGTATGCCAATGAGCCTGATATGGTCGGGGTGTTCCTGCCTTGCGCGGGGTTGGAGAGGCTCTGGGGGCACAGGCAGTACGACCCGATCTACGAGGCCGCCCAGGCGGCTGACCTTCCCGTGCTTATGCACAGCGTGACCGTCATCCATCCCGTCTTCCCTTTCAACACGCAGGGGTTCGAGACCGAGTTCGGGCGGCACATCTGCAGCCACACTTTCTCGATGATGGCGAACATAGTGCACATGATCACCACCGGAGTACCGGTGAGGTATCCTGATCTTCGCGTCGCCGTCACCGAGGCCGGCATCTCCTGGGTGCCTTTCCTGATGCACAAGATGGACAAGGAATATATCGAGCGCCGCCGCGAGGTCCCTTTCCTCGAAGACAAACCGAGCAAGTATCTGAAGAAGATGTACTTCGCCACACAGCCCGTCGAGGAGCCGGACGATCTCTCGGACCTCGTCACTATGATGAACCTCTACGACGGAGAGGACAACACCATCTTCGCCTCAGACTGGCCGCACCACGACTTCGACCACCCTCAGAAGGTGCATCAGATCCCCTTCTCAGGCGAGGTCAGGCGCAAGGTCTTCGGCGAGAACGCCCTGAAACTCTTCAACATCGACGCAAGGGGCCGGCGTTTGAATCTTCGAGGCTGAAGCCATGTCCGAGGCGAACCAGGCGGTGATCGAGCGGTTCTACAACCAGATGTGGAACTGCTGGGACTTCGCCGTGGCCGACGAGATCATCTCCCCTAGCGTCCGTTTCAGGGGCTCTCTGGGATCGACGCTGGAAGGGTTGGACGACTTCAAGGCGTACATGGGTCAGTGCGGGCAGCTTTCCCCGACTGGCACAACAGGATCGACGAGCTGATCGTTTCCGGCGACAAGGTGGTGGCCCGAATGACCTGGAGCGGAACGCATCTGGGTGAGCTGCTTGGCGTTGAGCCCACTGGCGGGCGTGTGGAATACGTGGGTGCGGCCATCTTTCGCCTGGCTGAAGGGAAGATCGAAGACGGATGGGTCGTCGGGGACACGCAGGAGCTCTGGAAGCGTCTCGGGAAGCTCTGAGCTGGATGCCGCAGAGGAAGTGAAACGAGAATATCCATGACAGAGGAGCACATCGTCGGGGCTATCTCAGATTTTCCGGAGGGTAGTCACAGGGTCGTGAAGGTCGGGAGGCGTGAGATCGGGGTCTTCAACATAGGCGGCAAACTCTACGGCCTGCCGAACATCTGCCCGCACCAGACCGGACCGCTGTGCGAGGGCAAACCGGTTCTGGGCACCCTGGTCGCAAGGGGCGAGAACGACTGGAAGTTCGAGTGGGTGAACGAGGGGGAGATCGTGGCCTGCCCCTGGCACGGCCTCGAGTACCACGTGCCGACGGGCAGGTGCCTCGCCTTCCCGAACGTCGTCCTCCGCTCCTACGAGGTGGTTAGAGATGAGGACAAAGTAAAGGTCCGGCTGTAGCTGGTTGAGATCCAACGTGAGAAGGAGTAGCTGATGCGCGTCGTGGTGATCGGGGGCAGCGGGCACGTTGGCACGTTCCTCGTGCCCCGGTTGGTCGAGGCGGGACACGAGGTCGTCTCGATCAGCCGTGGACGGAGTGAGCCTTATCAGTCACATCCCGCCTGGCGATCTGTCGAGCAGGTGACGCTCGACAGGGAGGCTGAGGAGGCCGAAGGAGCTTTCGGGGAGCGTGTACTCGCGCTGGAGCCTGACGTCGTGGTCGATATGATCTGCTTCACGCCGGAGAGCGCCCGCCAGCTGGTCGAAGCGCTGCGGGGAAGGGTAAGGCACTTCCTGCACTGCGGGACGATCTGGGTACACGGCCACAGCACACGGGTACCCGCGACCGAAGACCTGCCGCGACGTCCTTTCGGCGAGTACGGCGTCCGGAAGGCCGGGATCGAAGCGTACCTGATGGACGAAGCGCGGCGCCACGGCTTCCCCGCGACCGTCTTGCATCCTGGGCACATCGTGGGACCCGGCTGGGCTCCAGTTAACCCCGCAGGGAACTTCAACGCTCGGGTCTTCGAACGGCTGGCGAGAGGAGAGGAGCTGGCTCTTCCGAACCTGGGAATGGAGACGGTGCATCACGTCCACGCCGACGACGTGGCCCAGGCATTCGTGCAGGCGCTGAACAGGTGGAGCGCCGCGGTGGGAGAGAGCTTCCACGTCGTCTCTCCCGCCGCCTTGACATTGCGGGGCTACGCTGAGGCCGTCGCTGGTTGGTTCGGAGCGACGGCCAATCTCCGCTTCTTGTCCTGGGAGGAGTGGCGCGAGAGTGTATCTGATGGAGAGGCGCAGGGGACCTGGGACCACATCGCCCACAGTCCCAACTGCAGCATCGCCAAAGCCGGTCGTCTGCTGGACTACCAACCCCGATACAGTTCGTTGCAGGCCGTACGGGAGTCGCTGGGATGGCTGATCGAACACGGCGAGGTAGAGGCGGAATGGACGAGCGGGCACGCCAGATAGAAGGCAGGCTCGCGGTCCGCGAGGAAGAAGGAGCCTTCCTCGTTGTCCTGGCCGGTGACCCCGAGGACTGGCTGGCACGATTCGAGAAGAGCGGAGACTTTCCCGCCCGAGAGTGGGCCGAGAACATGGCCCGCGTCTACAACCGGCGCCTGGCCCGCCGCTCCGCCGGACCTCCGACACCTCCAGGCAATCGCCCTGGGAGCTACCATCCTGGGCCGTAGGGCGCGCTACGATACACTCATTGCGAGAATGCATGTCTGACAGGAGGCGAGCTTTGAAGGAACGAGTGTGGGACTTCCAGGAAATCGGACGCCTTCCTGCGCCGGGAGACAACGTGGCTATGGCGACCCGCAGGCTGGAGGCGGGGACGCGCGTATCCTACGAAGGCTCGGAGTTCACGGTCGGGCACACGGTGCTCGAAGGCCACCGCTTTGCCGTCGAGTCTGTGGCCGAAGGGCAGGATCTCCTTTCCTGGGGTCTCCGCTTCGGGCGCGCCATCAGGGTCATTGCGCCTGGAGACTACGCTTGCAACGAGAAGATCCTGCGCGTGCTGCGCGAGCGCTTCAGGGCTTCACCCCAACGTTTCGAAGAAGATCCCGAAGGCACCTCGGACCAGGGCGGAGGACGTGTCCCCGGAGGGTACAGAACGGGGGGCATGATGCTGCCCGAGGAGCCGAACTTCCGTGACGCGGAGCTGGAGCCCTACATTCTCGACGAGCAGAGCTTCTGGCCGGGCGAGCAGGTCCCCCTCCACGACGAGCTGCGGACCTTCATGGGCTACAGGCGCGGGGCTGACAGAGGAGTCGGGACGCGTAACTACGTGGTCGTGATGGGCGTTACGTCGAGGCTCACCGGCTTCGTGCGGGCGCTGGAGCTCGAGATGAACGGCGTCGCCGACGCCTACGAGAACGTAGACGGCATAGTCTGCGTCGCCCACACAGAGGGCGGGGAAGAGCGTACGCCGAACAACCTGGAGTTGCTCCTGCGCACTTTAAGCGGCTTCATGGTCAACCCGAACGTAGGGGCTGTGCTCGTGCTCGACCACGGCGGCGATGAGGCGGTGACGAACAGGATGCTCCAGGAGTATCTGGAAGAGCACGAATATCCCGTTCACGACGTGCCGCACGAGTTCATGAGCCTGGAGGGGAGCTTCAGGCGGGATCTCGAACGGGCCAAGTCCGTCGTGAGTGGTTGGCTGGAGGAGGTGGACGCGGCGCGGCGATCCGAGGAGCCGGCGTCCGAGTTGAAGATCGGGCTCCAGTGCGGCGGGTCTGACGCCTTCTCGGGTGTCTCCGCGAATCCGCTCGTGGCATGGGTGAGCAGGGAGGTCGTCAGGAACGGTGGCATCGCAAACCTGGCCGAGACGGACGAGTTGATCGGGGCCGAGCACTACGTTCTCAAGAACGTCAGGGACCTGGAGACGGCGAAACGGTTCCTCGCTACGGTCGAGCGGTTCAAGGAGCGCGTCTCGTGGCACGGCCACACGGCCGAGGATAATCCTTCCGGGGGCAACAACTACCGCGGGCTCTACAACATCTCCGTCAAGTCCATCGGGGCCGCCATGAAGAAGCATCCTGACGTGCGGATCGACCGCGTCATCGAGTACGCCGAACGGATGGACGAGGGCGGCTTCTACTTCATGGACAGCCCCGGCAACGACCTCGAGAGCGTCGCCGGGCAGGTCGCCTCGGGTGCGAACATGATCTTCTTCACTACGGGCAACGGCTCCATCACCAACTTCCCCTTCGTCCCAACCATAAAGTTCGTCACCACCACGGGTCGCTACAATCTCCTCTCCAAAGACATGGACGTGAATGCCGGCGCCTACCTCGACGGCACCTTGATGGAAGAGTTGGGTCGCGAGACATTCGAACGGACGCTGAGGGCCGCTTCGGGCGAGAGGACCGTCGGGGAGCGCGCAGGCCACTCCCAGGTCTCCATCTGGCGCGACTGGAAGCAGACGAGCGACGAGAACCTGGAGTTACTTCGGAACACACCGGAGCCTGGTGGCGAGCCGTTGCCTGTGAAGAAGAACATCCCTGACGTGGAGTTCTCCTTCGAGGCCATAAGGAGCGGGCGTGGTCCTGTCGTAGATCAGGTCGGGCTAGTCATGCCGACGAGCCTGTGCTCGGGGCAGATCTCACGCCGCATAGCGAATCGCCTGAACGAACGTGACGCCACGCAGGGCAGGGTAACCCGGTTCGTCGCACTGCCCCACACCGAGGGCTGCGGCGTCTCCGCAGGCTCGGCGGAGGCGATCTACTCCCGCACTGTGCTCGGATACCTCGCCAGCCCCACCGTCAGGTTCGGACTTCTCCTGGAACACGGCTGCGAGAAGACCCACAACGACTACTTCAGGAACCGCCTCGAGGAGGCCGGACTCGACCCTGCCCGCTTCGGCTGGGCGAGCGTCCAGCTCGACGGCGGAATAGACAGCGTGGTAGAAAAGGTAGAGGACTGGTTCGCCGAGACCCTGGAGAACGCCGAAGAGCTGGAGTACGAGAGCGCAGGCCCGGAAGCTCTGCGACTTGGTCTATACACCGCCGGCCCGGTCTCGGACAAGGCTGCCCTTAGCCTCGCTGAGATAACGCTGGCCGTCGCGAACTCGGGCGGCACGGTGGTCGTCCCTGAGAGGGCGGCGGTTCTCTCTTCTCCGGTCTACCTCGAAACCGTGCTCGGCGACCGTCCCGTAGAGAATACTCTGGCTTATGGGCAGGCGGTTCCTTCTGACAGGCCGGGGCTGCATGTCATGGAGGCGCCGACTGACCACTGGATCGAGACCGCTACGGGGCTCGGGGCGACGGGTGTTGAGGTAATGCTGGCGCACGTCGCGGGGCATCCTTTGCAGGCGCACCGTATGATCCCGCTAATTCAGGCCTCATCCGACCCTGAGACGCTGGAGAAGTACGCAGATGACCTCGATGTCATTCTGGACGGGGATTCATACGAATGGACCGGACTGATGCTGCAGATGGTCGCTGCCGTGGCTTCGCGAGAGCACATGCCAAAATTGTTCGAGGCCGGCAACACCGACTTCCAGTTCACCCGCGGGCTGCTCGGTGTCTCGATGTAGTCTGGCGGAGTAGAGGGCCGGTGAGAAGCCGGCCCTCTGACAAACGTTGCGGTGGCTCTGTAGTTAGAGTGCGACGAACTGGATCTTGGCCGCCTCGCGTTCGGGGACGGTCGCGAGGATCCAGTCGATCACCTCTTGAGTATCCGTCCGGTACGAGAAGTCCACGCCCTTGCAGTAGGAGTTGAGGCCGAAGGAGGTCACGGCGACGATGGTGTTCGAGGTGAAGCCGCCGTAGAACACGGGGCCGCCCGAGTCTCCGGAGCAGGTGCCGCCGCGGTCGCTGCCGTTACCGTTCGTCTGGAGGTTATAACCGTCCGTCAGCGCGTTCCCCAGGTTCGTGAGCCTCGACTCGGCCATGAGCCGCTCGCGGAAAGAAGTCACGTGCACGGGGTTGCTCTCACTCAGGCCGTAGCCGCTCGAAGTGAATACGAACTCCTGCTTTCCTTGTTGCGCGGCAAGCCTGTCGAGCGATCCGGCTGTCGCCAACTTGCCATACTCGGACAGTTTGATGGGCTGATCGAGGATGACGAGGCCGACGTCGTGCGTATTGGGGAAGCTCGCGAAGTCGTCGAAGCCGTAGTTGTACAGTTCGTCCGACGTCGCGCACGTCTTTCCGAGCGTGCCCCTGGCGCAGTACTCAGGATAGCCCGTCACGGGGTCGAGTTGGGTTGCAGGATCGTAGTTTGCGCCAGCGTCCTGCTGGAAGTAGACGCGGGCCGTGGTCGCGCCGTCGGTGCAGTGGCCGGCGGTCAGGAACACGGTGGACGTGAGCAACGATCCGGAGCAGCGGTGCATGAACTCGCCGTTCTCATCGTAGAACACCACCAGCCCGACGAACGGGTGCTCGAAGTCCTCAACGTAGTTGCCCGTGATCGCACCGGCAGGCAACGCCGTTGCTAGCATACCTAGCACCACTGCTAGGAGTACGACGAGTTTGCGCATATGGACCCTCCTACTTGGGCTTCTCCGATATATCGTCGCGGATGCGACGAGCGCGTCATCGTAGCATGTGGATACGTGCTACGGCAAGGGTCATGTGCGCGGGTTTTGCACTGCACGCTCCAGTCGCTACGCTGGAGGCATGGAAGGCTTTTCTACCGGCCCAGCCAGCCGCCGTCTACGGGCAGGATCGTACCGTGGACGTAATCTGCGGCGTCAGAGGCGAGGAAGACGGCGGCGCCCTTGAGGTCTTCCGGCTCGCCGAAACGCCCGGCGGGGAGACGAACCAGGAGTGCCTCTGACCTCTCGACGTCCTCGCGCAGCGCGCTCGTCAGCTCCGTCGTGAAGTAGCTCGGGGCGATGGCGTTCACGTTGATGCCTAGAGACGCCCACTCGTTCGCGAGGGCGCGGGTCAGGTTGGCGATGCCTGCTTTCGAGGCGGAGTAGGAGGGCACGACGATCCCGCCCTCGTATGAGAGGACCGAGGCGGTGTTGATGATCTTGCCTCCACGCTCCGTCTCCACGAAGTGCCGCGCTGCTGCCTGGGAGAGATAGAAGGCTGCGCTCAGGTTGATCTTTATTACGTCTTCCCAGTCCCCCTCGCCGAACTCGAGCGCCGGTGCGCGGCGGATGATGCCCGCGTTGTTGACCAGGATGTCGAGACGACCGAGCTCGGAGACGCACTCCTCGACGATATCGGCGGCGAGCTTCGCGTTTGTCTTGCCTAGATCGACTTTCATGGCGTGGAAGGTGCGTCCTTCTTTGCGGACCGGATCTCCGGTCTCGTCTACGGACGCTATGTCCAGGGCTGCGATATCTGCGCCGGCTTCTGCGAGTCCGAGCGCGATACCCTGCCCGAGACCGCGCGCCGCTCCGGTTACGAGCGCGACCTTACCGTCGAGTCGGAAGTTGTCGAGGACGCCCATCAGTAGCGGAGGTCCCTGGGTTCGATGCCCTGCTCGTCGCAGAACCTCAGGTAGCGTTCCAGCTTGGAGAAGACGTCGTCCTGGTAGATCAAGTTGTCATCGTCGTCTATGTACTGGACGGTGCCTTCGAGGATGAAGAGCGTCTGCATCTCCTGGACGCCCTCGTCTACCACGAGGGTGTGGATGTCGCCGGGCGGCTCGTAGACGAGCGTGCCGGGTCTCGCTACCCAGTCGCGCTCGAGGTAGTGCCAGGAGCCCTTTATGCAGAAGCCCATGACCTGGCCGCCCGTGTGGCGGTGGCGGTTGACCTTGCCCGAGCCCTCGACCTTGAGGAGGTTGATCCAACGCCCACTAGCCAGGTCGAACCTCAAAGGCTTGAACCAGACCCGCTCGCCCTGCGGCACCCAAGGCAACTCGTCGCTCTGTATCGCCTGATCCGGCAGCCCGAGGTCGGTGATGATCTGCTCCGTCTGTTCCTGAGTCATGGATTTCTCCTTCCCGTTGGTAGTGTTACCGTTCGGGCGGCTTGAGGTAGAGGACGGCGTCGGGGGAGCCGCCGATCTTCCCTATCTCGGGTATGACCTCGCGGTCCAGCGTCGTCACGTCGGGCCAGTTGACCTCGACGAGGTTGCCCGACGGGTCACGCAGATACATCTGGACGGCCCCGTCGGGCAACTCCCGCACAGTCGAGAAGCGTCCCTTGTCCCTCACGCCAAGTTCCTCAGCTTTCCTGTACACGGCCTCGAAGTCGTCGACGTCGAGCGCGAAGTGATGCCGCTCCGGCGCTGGGTCTTCGTCCAGGAAGAGGTGGAGCTGCAAGTCGCCGACCCGCAGCCAGCGCACAGGACCTGAGAAATCAGGCGAGGGAACCTCCTCCATCCTGAAGAAGTCCTTGTAGAAGCGGACCGACTCCTCGAGGTCTGTGGCGCTTATGCTGACGTGGGTGAACCCGGTCGCCCGCATGATTTCTTCCTACAGCGGCATGATGGAGATGGTCTTCCAGGCAGAGTAGAAGTCCAGGGCCGCCGGCCCCTGCTCCCGCCCGCCGACGCCGGACTCCTTGTTGCCGCCGAAAGGTACCTGAAACTCCAGGCCTGCTGTGGGCAGGTTGACGTTGACGAGGCCCGTCTCGGAGCGCTGCGTGAACTCGTGGGCGTAGCGCAGGGACTTCGTCGCTATGCCCGCGGTCAGGCCGTAGCGGGTGTCGTTGGCGAGATCGACGGCGTCGTCGAAGTCGCGAGCCTTTATGACGGCGAGGACGGGGCCGAAGATCTCCTCCTGCGCAGTCTCGCTCTTGTTGTCCACGTCTGCGACGATGGAAGGAGCTATGAAGTAGCCATCGTCCTCCGACCCGGTGGCGCCGCCTTCGAGCACCACGCGCCCTTCGGCCTTCGCCGTCTCGATGGCCTCCAGGATACTCTCGTACTGGCTCTTGTTGACGACTGGGCCTATGTCGGTGTCCTCTTCGAGCGGGTCGCCGACCTTCATGGCTTCGGTCGCGCTCTTGAGCTTCTCGATGAACTCGTCGTAGACATCCTCAACGACGATCGCGCGGCTTGAGGCCGTGCACTTCTCGCCGGCGTAGCCGAAGGCGCCGAAGGAGACCTTGGCCGCGGCGTCGGAGAGGTCCGCGTCCTCCATGACGACATACGGGTTCTTGCCGCCCATCTCGAGCTGGACCTTCTTGCCCACGGCACGGCCCTGGATACCGAGTCCAACGCTCGTCGAGCCGGTGAACGAGAGGCCCTTGACGCGCGGGTCGGTAACGAGCGCGTCCCCGACAGAGCCGCCTGGACCCGTCACCATGTTGACGACCCCGTCTGGGAGGCCAGCTTCGGCCAGGATGCGTACAAGGGCTGCGGCGTTCAGGGAGGCGTTGGAAGCCGGCTTCATGACGATGGTGTTGCCGCAGATCAGGGCCGGCGCCATCTTCCACGACGGTATAGCAAGCGGGAAGTTCCACGGCGTTATGAGGCCGACGACCCCGAGTGGTTCTCTTATAGAACTGTGTGTCACCCCAGGCCGGGCGGAGGGCGGGGTGATGCCTGGCATGCGCCAGCCCTCGGAGCCGTAGTAGCGGAAGATGCTCGCCGCGCGCCCAACCTCCATGCGCGCTTCCTTCATCGGCTTGCCAGCCTCCAGCGCCATCAGCCGCGCCAGCTCGTCCTCGCGCGACTCGATGATGTTCGCGGCCTCCATAAGGATGGCGCCGCGGGCCGCCGGAAGTGTGGTCTTCCAACCGGGCAGTGCTTCAGCCGCGGCTTCGATGGCCCTTTCGGTCTCGGCCTTGTCGGATCTCGGGGTGGTGCCGAGGACCTCCGAGGGGTTCGATGGGTTCACAATCTCCAGGGTTTCACCGGAGTCGGCGGGGACCCACTCGCCACCGATGAAGTTCAGGGACTCTATCTGGGATTCGATCACAGTCTTCCTCCTAGCAAGAACGCTTGCTCACTTCCTACCCGTTTCTGGCTCATTCTATGAGCCGTCCTACCTGGCCACCTCGTTCTCCAGCACGAGTTCTCCGACCGAGATCTCGACCAGATCCCCCGACTTTAGCGTGAAATCGTCCTCCGGAACTATCCCCGTGCCCGTCATCAGGAAGGCTCCGCCAGGGAAGACGAGCTCCCTTCCAAGATAGCTTGCAAGCTCTTCCAGCGAGCGCTTCATCTGTGAAATATCGGTCTCGTCCTCGAAGACGAGCCCGCCTCCGCGCCTGATGCTCATGCTTATGCTGAGGTCCCGCATGGAGTCGGGGCCTGAGATCACGATGCCCGGTCCCAGAGCGCAGGAGCCGTCGTAGACCTTGGCCTGCGGGAGATACAGCGGGTTCTCGCCCTCTATGTCCCGCGAGGAGACGTCGTTGCCAGCGGTATAGCCGACGATCTCCATTCCACTGTTGACGACCAGCACGAGCTCGGGCTCGGGCACGTTCCAGCGGCTGTCCTCGCGGATGCGCACCCTGTCTCCGTGTCCAACGACCCGCCAGCCTGGAGCCTTGAAGAACAGCTCGGGCCGCTCGGCGTCGTAGATCCTCTCGTAAGCGTTGGCGTCGGACGACTCCAGTTCGCGGGCCTCCCTGCTACGCAGGTAGGTCACTCCGCTGGCCCAGACCTCGTGCGCGGGCTCGACCGGGGGCAGTAGGGGCTCTCCTGCCACTTCTTCACGTGACTGGCCTTCGAGGATACCTCGAACGTCAGCGGACCGGACTTCGAGCAGCCGCTCCAGCGTGAAATCCTGCGGGAGATAGCGCCCTTCCAGTGCCCAGCGTGGGCCACCTGTGGCATTGTGGCGGGAGAGATACATGGTGTTAGGGCCTCCTTCCTTGAAACCTACAAACTACCATGATCAGTATTCCATTGCGCGAGGCACCGGGGGTGGTTAGTGTGGGTAGCGCCGCCGCGATGCTGGCTGGTGAAGAAGAGATCGTCACCGGGGCGCTTGAGAATATGAACAGTAGAGAGCTGGTTGAGGGACGTGGTCGCAGGCGGCACTTCGCTCGCCGAGGCGTCGTCCCGTCACGGCGTGCTCTGAGAGGAGGAATATGGAGATACTGCCTGGCATCCACCGCATCGAGTCAGACCTTGGGGAGCGGTTCATGTGCCAGTACCTGCTCGTCGGGGAGGAGCGAACGGTCCTCGTTGATACTGGCCTCGCGGGTACGCCCGAGGAAGTCATCGTCCCTTACCTGGAGGGGATCGGGCTCGGTGTCGAAGACGTAGACGAGGTTCTCATAAGCCACTCCGACGTGGACCACTGCGGCGGCAACCGCGCCCTCAAGGACTTGAATCAGGGTCTCAGGTTCTCGTGTGGAGAGGCTGATCGGGCCTGGGTCGAGAGCACCGAGCGGATAATGGCGGAGATCTACCTCTGGTCCGAGCCCTACGGCTTCGGCCCGGACGACGAGTCTAAGGATTGGATCCGCACGGAGCTCGGCGGCGACTCCCCTGTGGACGTGGGCCTGCGCGGCGGCGAGACGTTACGTCTCGGACCGGACTGGCGGGTCGAGATCCTGCACCTCCCAGGACACACGCCCGGTCATCTCGGTATCTGGGACCCGAAGAACGACGCGGTCATCATCATAGACGCCGCTCTCGAGGCGGGCATCTACGACCGCGAGGGCAACCTCCTGCAACCGCCCCGCTACTTCGATGCCGGCGCCTACCGGGGCACGATCCGCAAACTCCATTCCCTGCGTCCAGGTTACCTCCTCACCGCCCACTATCCTGTCATGAGAGGGCAGGAGGCCCTGGACTTCCTCGACCGCTCATTGGATTTCACCGACCGCGTCCATCAAGTGACCCGGGAAGGGCTCGAAAGCGGTGTCACCGACCTCTGGGAGTTGACCAGGCGCGCAGACGAGCAGCTCGGTCCCTACCCTGCGTTCATGATCGAGCTAGGAGCGGGCGTCCGGACGCATATGGGACTTCTCAGTCCGGCCTAGTCGTCCCGTTCTTTGACGAAGTAGACGAGCTCGCCCGGACGAAGCAGCTTGTGCGGCCTCATCGGGTTCAGGCCGTAGAGGTAGCTGACGAAGTGCCCGGGGTCTGCTGTGTTCCCTTCGATCAGATCGTAGTGCGTAGGCACGATCAGACCGATGTCCAGGGTCTCGGCGAGCTCCGCAGTCTCGCGGAAGTCGGTGTTGCCGATGAATCCCCTGCTTGTCCTGAAGTAGTCGCGGCCGTTGATGGGCACGAAGGCTACGTCTATGTCCCAGTCCGAGAGCGTCTCGATCAGGCCGTCGTAGATCACGGTGTCGCCCGCATGGTAGACGGTGACGCCGTTCCACTCGACGACATATCCCAGATACGTATAACCCCGCCCGGGGTCGTGCTCCAGCCCGTAATGGGCCGAAGGGATGGCCGTGACCTTCGCTCCCGCGACTTCCATCGGCGCACCGACATCGGGCACGACGATACGGTCCGCGTCCAACCCCGCCCCGACAAGTGTCTCGCGGCTGGTGAAGGGCGAGACGATGCGGGCCTCGGGCGAGGCCTCGGAAATCGGCATCACGGTCTCCGGGTCGGTGTGGTCGATGTGGTCGTGGGTAAGCAGCAATGCCGAGGCGTTGGTGACCTCGCTTGGGGCTAGCGGCGGCGGGTAGGTGCGCGGCAGGCTTCCGCCTTCGCCATCCGAGTCGGTGAAGTACGGGTCTACGTAGACGATGCCGGTCGGGCCTTTGATCACCACTCCCACCTGACCGAGTCCCCAGAAGGCGAG
>DASSJP010000081.1:0-2194 GCA_035691165.1 Rubrobacter sp. | reverse complement strand
AGATCTTGCACGCGGTCCGAGACCAGAGGCGCTGCCAGGGACCTGAGCCGTGATGCCCCTTTTCATCCGAGTGCCTACCGACCGAATGGCCTCACAAGCTAGCCGGGCGCCTCATCCTCAGAATCCCCTTGCTAACCACTCCCAAACGGTTGACAGGGGACCGGCTTGCAAGTACATTGAGTTCCAAACTAAATACGTAGCGAAGGCGCAGAGATAAAGAGAGAGCCTCGCACGAGATTCGGAAGTCCGGTACCCTGATGCCGGAAGGTGGGATCTCGTGCGGGGCTTTTGTCGTGAGGAGGTGATCCGCGGCCCCGAGTGGAGGCTTGCACGGTTGGTAGTGGGAAAGGAGAGAGAGGAAAGGTATGGCAGCAGACTACATTTTGGCTATAGACCAGGGGACCACAGGGACGACGGTTCTGGTGCTCAACCACGACAGCGAGGTCGTTGGGCGGGCGTACTCGGAGTTCACCCAGCACTACCCGAAACCGGGCTGGGTCGAGCACGACGCAAACGAGATCTGGCAGGTCTCCCGTCGGGTCGTCGGGACGGCTCTGGGAGACGCGGGGATCTCAGCCCGCAACCTCGCCGCGGTCAGCGTGACCAACCAGCGTGAAACTATCGTGATGTGGGACCGGCAGACCGGAGAACCGGTGCACAACGCTATAGTCTGGCAGGATCGCAGGACGGCGGAGTTCTGCGACGAGCTGAAAGAGCGGGGCCTCGAGGGCACTTTCCGGGACAAGACCGGGCTGGTCATAGACGCCTACTTCTCCGGGACCAAAGTTCGCTGGATGCTCGACAACGTGGAGGGCCTGAGGGAGCGGGCCCAGAACGGCGAAATAGCCTTCGGCACCATAGACTCCTGGATGGTCTGGAACCTCACCGGTGGCAAGACTCACATCACCGACTACTCGAACGCCTCAAGGACCCTGATGTATAACATCTACGACCTCGAGTGGGACGAGGAGCTTCTTGAGATCCTCGAAGTTCCCAAAGAAGTTCTGCCTGAGGTCAAGCCCAGCTCTTACGTCTTCGGAGAGACAGACCCGGCTTCCTTCTTCGAGGCCACCGTTCCCGTGGCGGGTATAGCCGGGGACCAGCAGGCAGCGCTCTTCGGGCAGGCCTGCTACGAGCCTGGTCTCGCCAAGAATACCTACGGTACGGGGTCGTTCGTGCTGATGAACACGGGCACGGAAGGTGTCCCGAGCAACGAGGGGCTCCTCACCACCATCGCCTGGGGCATCGGCGACGAACCTGTCCACTACGCCCTGGAAGGGGCCATCTTCATAACCGGGGCCGCGGTCCAGTGGCTCAGGGACGGGCTCGGGATCATCAAGGACGCTGCCGAGACGGAGGATCTCGCCAAGAGCATCGACTCCAACGACGGCGTGTACTTCGTGCCCGCTCTCGTAGGGCTTGGCGCGCCGCACTGGGACTCATACGCCAGGGGTACGATCGTCGGGCTCACCCGGGGCAGTACCAAGGCGCATCTGGCTCGGGCGGCCCTGGAGAGCATGGCCTACCAGACTCGGGACGTGGTCCGGGCGATGGAACGCGACTCGGGCATAGAGCTGAAGGATTTCCGGGCCGACGGCGGGGCGGTAGCCAACACCTTCCTCATGCAGTTCCAGGCGGATATCTTGGGGGTGTCGGTGGAGGTTCCCGAGGTCACCGAGACCACCGCCGTGGGCTCGGCGTACATGGCCGGGCTGGCCACCGGCTTCTGGGAGAGTAAGGAAGATCTCGCCGAGAGATGGAGGCTGCAGCGTCGCTACGACCCGCAGATGGGCGATGAAGAGCGCGAGCGGCTACACCGGCTCTGGCTCAGGGCCGTGGAGAGGGCAAAAGGCTGGGAACGCGAGGAGCAGGAGGCAGCGGAATAGGATTGAGAGGAGAGATCGGGGCCACAAGCCTCGATCTCTCCGAAAGGAGCGCGATGAAAAAGTTAATCAACGCCCCCGAAGGGGTAGTAGAAGAGATGCTCCGGGGTATGGAGAAGGCACACGGCGGCCTGATCCGGCTCATCCCCGAGCATAACGTCGTCGTGCGTGCGGACGCCCCCGTGCAGGGCAAGGTCGCCCTGGTCTCCGGCGGCGGCTCGGGCCACGAGCCGACTCACGGTGGCTACGTCGGTCCCGGAATGCTCGACGCAGCGTGCGCAGGCGCCGTCTTCACGAGCCCCACCCCCGAC
>DASSJP010000080.1:0-4104 GCA_035691165.1 Rubrobacter sp. | reverse complement strand
TGAGGTACATCATGCCGAACAGAAGTTGGGCGGCGAGGCTCCGTTCGAGGCGCCAGAGCAAGAACGGAAGACCGATCAGGAACGCGGCAGCGATGACGGGGTCGAGAAGCAGCGAAGGGTGCATCATGTACGAACCGTTCGCGAGCTCCAAAATACGATTTCTCTCCGGGCTGACGAAGATCATGTTCCGCAGCACGTCGGGGTCGCCGGAGTTGATATCCGAGTCGGCCAGAGCGTTCGCAAGCGGCTCATCAGTAAATAGCGAGACGAGGAAGGCGGGAACGGTGACGACCATGAGGCCGGCGATGCCCATCGCCGAGATCCTGCCCCACGCCGCCCGGCTGCGCGGGTTGGCCGCCAGGTGCAGGATCGCGAAACCCGTCATGGAGATCCCGATGATCGCAAGCCCTATCGGATGCACGGCCATGACGGCGCAACACAGAAACGCGAAGCCAAAGAAGTAGCGCTTCCCACCGCCTTCCAGGAAGGCGACCGCGAAAGCGAGGGCGAGAGGTAGGAAGAGGAACTTGGCGACCATCTTGTCCTCGGGCAGACGCTGGATGAACTCGCCTCCCCATGCAATGCGTGACTGGCTGATGTGGATCAGGAAAAATAGCGAATACAGGCAACCGGACAACAGCGCCGCCTTCTCACTCTTGAACAGGACACGTGCCAGCGCGTAGAAAACAAAGAAGGCCACGACCACGAGGGCCGGGTTCAGGTACGAGAACACAAGGTGAACGGGATCTACCCCCGCGACTCTGGAGACGGCCGCCTGCTCCAGCAACCAGCCGTTGATCCTGGCGCGGGAGAGGCCGACATCACCCCCGAAAAAAGGCTCCACGGAAGCGAGCCTGTCTCCGCTGAGGTACTCCCTGACCCACGAAAGATAGATCCAGATATCCCCGTAAGTGCTCGGGGCGGTTGTCTTGGCGATGTAAGCGAGCGCAGCGACGAGGGCGGCGAACGGCACCCACAATATTCCCCCACGATCCGTGGGATCCAGCCTGGTCCCAGATCCCACGGTTTGCCCGTCGCGCACCGACCAGACAAGCACCGCGAACGCGGCTAGCACGCAGACACCGACCGTCAGGCCACAGACCCAGAGGTAGGCCGCCAGAGTACTCTGGAAAATGAGCATGGGCAATGCCAGCAGGGCGAAGACGCCGGTGCTGATAACGAACGCCGCAGACGGCAACGCGGCCCCCGAGAAGTAACGGCCCAGGAACCAGCGCGTCGCAAGCGCCCCCGGCACGAGGAAGAGGATGAGGGTCGCCACTAACTGGACTCCAGGCAGCGTCGCGAAAGCATCGCGCAAAGGACCGACCACCGTAAAGGACGCGAGGCCGGTGAGTCCGATGCATGCCTCGAACCAAGGGACTTGAGGTCTTCCCTTCACCAGTCAGATCCTCCACAGATTAAACACCGCGAGCCGGGGCACCACGGAGGGCGATGGATCTCGGGACAGACGATCATGAAGGCCGTGTTCGGCGCGACCTCGTACTCGAAGCGGAGGCCTGGCTCCTCTGGGGTTGGATCGCCCTGGAAGTGCCGAGGACATTGCCGGAACTGTCCATTGCTCGCACGGCCACGTAGGGCTCATCGGTGGACGAGATGATGGTGGTCTCGAAGCCCTTCCGCGGGGCCGAGCCGGCCTCCTGCAGATCATCGGGTGCGGACCCGGCGAGCACCTGCCAGGTGGCGACCTCCGTGGCGCCGTTCCAGCTGACGTAGAGCGTTGTATTGTCATCGGGGCCGGACTCGGCGGCGATGGCGGGCGGAACCTGCGGCTGTCCCTTCCACGGGAAGCGGAACGCCCGGTAGGACTCGACCTCGGAGGGGAAGCTGGCGTCGAAGATCAGCTTGCCGTCACGGCTGAACTCGGAGAAATACGGCTCGCTGCCCCACCCGACGAATACGTTCCCGTTTGGCAAGACCTGGACGTTACCCTGGGTTGCGGCGAGTATCTTGTTGGGATGGGTGTATTCACCGATCAGCGTGGCGGTCATGGCATCCTCGTCGACCTCGACCACGATACCGCGGGACTGCACGTCCTTTGTCACCCCGCCATTGTCGAAGATCGTGATGATCCCGTCAGGGTGGCGGCGGGCATCGTGCTGCCAGTCGGTCCGGGTCCCGATTTCCTGATCGAAGTCGCTCTGCTCCCCACCAAGACGCCAGACGATCTCGCCTGTTTTCCTATCGACCTTGTACACGGTGGAGGTCCTGCGGGCCGAGATGGTCAGGTATCCGTCAGGATGCGGATCGATGGAGTTGATGTGGAAGTAGTCGAAAGACGACTTGAGGTCGGGCGGCGGTTCGTAAAGAGACTCGTCGAGCTCCACGTGGTCGAGGCTGTGCCACTCGAAGAGCACCTCACCGGTCTCGATGTCGACCTCCTGGGCGATCCCGTCGAGCACAACACCGTCTACCGGGCCACCAACACCGGAAAGATCCCTGTCCACCTTGCTGTAGATGGTGATCAGGGCCGTATCCTCGGGTGTAATGAGGAACTCATGGTGGTCTCCCTCGTAGCCGTTGCCAGCCCTGACCCTCTTTATCTCATTGTAGGAGTGGTCGCAGATCACATACTCACCCTGGCCGTAGCCGGTGTGGAGACCCTCCCACCACGTGATCACCGTCTCGCCCTTGTAGGTTTGCACCTCGAAGTTGAAAGCATCCCTTAAGGAATCACCGTGCAAGGGATGGAACCAGACCGGCTCACCGCTGTTATCCACGATCATGGGCGCGTCCTCGCTGGGGCCTTCCTCTCCCGGACCCTTCTTCGGGGCGACGAAGATGTAGCCGGGAGCCGTATCAGGCGAGTCGATGTTGATCTTGATGGCGGGCGGGCGGAGATCCGGGCGCGAGCGGAAGGTTCTCGCCGGTCCCGTTGCCCGAGGCGCGGCGGTCGCCCTGGTGCGCGCTGTCGGCTCGCAGCCAAGGGCGCCGGTCAGGGCGAAAAGCGTGGTTCCGGCAGTCACGGCACCGAGAAACCTTCGGCGTGTGATCCCTGCTCTCAGGTTCTCGTTTTCTTCCCGCTTACCCAAATCCGCCCTCTCGTCTCTCGATGGCACTGCTTCGTATGCAGGGCAATGCCCGCACCGCTTCTGGTCCGTCACGGAGTTTTTGCGGGCACTAGCGCCTCATGAGTGCACAAGCTCTCTTCGCGAATCGGCCCGATCACGGGGATCTTCCATGAAAAGGCGGGAATTTGCAAGATCAAACGCCCCTGTTGCCGTCACGTTCCTTCAGCTCAGGGATTCTAGCCGGTTTCACGGGTTTTGCCCGCCGCAGATGAACGATTAGAGCAGGGTGACACCTGGATACTCCGCCACACGGATACCGCTAGACGATGGTGAGCAGGATCTCCTCGACGGTGGTGATACCAAGGGCCGCTTTCATGAGTCCGTCTACCTTGAGCGGAATCGTGCCGGCCTTCTGCGCCGCCCTGCCTATCGCGTCTGCGGACGCGCCATGCAAGATCAGTCGCCGTATCTCCTCGTCAACTATCATCATCTCGTAGATGCCTATGCGTCCTATGTATCCGGTCTCTCCACATCTGTCGCATCCGACTGCCTCGTGGAATTCTCTCTTCAGGTCCGTGAAGCGGGCGACGGGGAATCCGAGCTCGCTCAGGGTCAGTTCATCCATCTCGGCAGGCCGTTTGCACCTGTCGCAAAGCCTCCTCGCCAGCCTCTGGGCTATCACACAGTCAACCGCAGACGCCGTCAGAAACGGCTCAACTCCCATGTCGGTCAGGCGTGTGACGGCGGCAGGGGCGTCGTTGGTGTGCAGCGTCGCCAGAACGAGATGTCCTGTCAGCGCCGCCTCGATACTGGTCTTTGCGGTCTCCTTGTCCCTTATCTCCCCTATCATCACCACGTCGGGGTCCGAACGCAGGATGCTCCTCAGCCCCGAAGGGAAGGTCAGGCCGATCCTGGGGTTGACCTGCACCTGGTTGATGCCGCGCATTCTGTACTCTACAGGGTCCTCGACGGTGATGACGTTTTTCTGAGGAGTATTCAACTCTTCCAGGGTGGCGTAGAGGGTAGTTGACTTGCCGCTTCCCGTCGGTCCTGTCACCAGTATCGTCCCGTAGGG
>DASSJP010000079.1:0-3528 GCA_035691165.1 Rubrobacter sp. | reverse complement strand
ACGGAGACCCTGTGGTTGCCGTCCTGGACGAAGTAGGCGTCCCCGATCTTGTACAGGCTGACAGGGGGCAACTCTTCGGCACTGTGCATGATCTCGTCTATCCGCCTCCAGCGGGCGCCGAGGTCGGGCTTCGAGGGCAGGAAGGCCCGGTCGAAGTCCCTGTGGCGCCCCACGCTACCGACGATCTTCGAGACAGGAACCTCGCGCATCCCGAGGTAGACCTGCGAGACTGCCCCCAGAGCGTTCTTGACCTCTTCGAAGGAGAGCAACTGGTTCGAGCCAGGGTCTCTGCGCAGATACGCGCCGATCCGCCGCAGAAAAGCCCTCCTGCGGGCCCTTGAAAAGTCTCTCTCGGACTGCTCATGGGGATCCATGTACCTCACTAATGGACCAATCTACAGCGCCCTGGCCCCGCCAACAAGGGCACGGAGCAGGAAAAGTCACACGTCGAGGATTCGGTGGCCGTAGACGTTGATGATCTTGGTCGCTCCTCTCTGCGTTACCCGCTCCTGATCCGGCCCGTAAAGGTGGACGTGTCCGTGCAGCCACAGAGGAGGCTCGTGCCCGTCGATGAGGTCAACGAAGGACTGGAAGCCCACGTGGGCCACGTCCTCCTGGTCACCGAGGCCGAAGGGCGGGGAGTGGGTCACGAAGATCCTGGGCCTGGGACGGCCGATGAGGCCACGGGCACGAATCCTTATCGAGAGCGCCCGTGCGCGGCGGCGCATCTGGCCCTCGGTGTACTGGTTGGGTCCGCCCGAGTAGAGGGGGGACCCTGAGAGTCCCGCGAGCACCGGCCCGCCACCTTCTACTTCAACCACCCTTCCGTCGAGCGGCGTGCATCCGCCAGGGTACTCAGGGCCGTCCGGGCCGGGATCGTGGTTGCCGAGCACGTAGTAGACAGGAACGCCGAGGAAGGTGACGATGTACTCCAGGTAATCGAAGGGCAGATCCCCACAGGAGATCACCGCCTCGACCCCTCTTGCGTAGGAGGTCAGGTTCGGACCGTGGAGCATGGACTCCACCCGGTCGCTGATACAGAGGATCTTCAAATCTGTCTACCTGCCACCCTACAAAGCATACCCTCTTTCATGGTAGTGGATGCCCCGGTCGCCCTTCGACGCGGGAACGGGCCGCGATTGTATGTGGTCATGCATGCGTAAGCGTTACCCGGAAAAGGCTTCAGATCACAAGGTTGCCCCTGGTGCTGCGAACCAACATAATGTATGGCATCGGACGGGGCGAGCCACAACATGAGGTGGCTCCCCGACGTGATGGACGAAGAAGTGAGGGGGCTCTTGAAGCTGTTGGCCGTTTTCGCCGTGGTTCTCGCACTCTCTATCGCTGCCACAGGGATGTCCATCCAAAAGTCGTCGGCGCAGCAGGATGCGACGGTGCTCGATGCTTGTGAGCCGGAGGAGCAGGAGATAGATGCTGCCGATCTGCCCGAGGTCGTGGAATCGGAGAGGTGCCCTGTCGAGGGAAGGTTAATAGTGGACGGGGCCGTGAAGAGCGTAGTACCTCCTCCAGGCAAAGGCGTCTACGCCGAGATGTTGACGACGTCAGGCGCCCAGGAACTGGACGTCGCCCGTCGCGCGGACGGTACTTTGGAGTTGGAACACGTCGGTGACGACGCGGACGAGTCAGTCGCCAGGACGCGCACGGTGAACGGGCCGGGCGAGTGCAAGGACCCCGTCTACAAGAACAATAGCTGGCGCGTTACCTCAGAGCTCCATTACCGTTTCAATGTATCCACGACGCCACGTGAGATCAGGCGCGTCCAGGCTGTGAGGGCCGTGCGCCGGGCCGGGGCTGGCGTGGTCAACACGAGGAATACCTGCCACCTCGGAGACCAGGTGCCGGCGGTGCTAGCCTACGACGGCTTCACGAGCAGGGTCGCCAACATACAGGGCGGTTCCTGCCTCAAAAGCGACGGAGAGAGCGTGGTCTCATTCGGCTACCTTCCCAAAGCGCTCGCCCTGACGTGTACCTACTTCAAGCTCAATCCCTCGGGCTACAACGAAGTCGGTAGCTCCGACGTCAAGATCAACCGCGCTCACTTCAAGTGGACCACGAGACCACGAGCCCGCTCGTGTAAACACGCGTGGGACTTGCAGAGCGTCCTGACCCACGAGCGTGGTCACACCTTCGGCCTCGGTCATGTCCGCGAGTATTATCACGGAAGGCTGACCATGAGCCCCGTAATTAACGGACCGTGCCAGAAGTCGGAGAGGACCCTGGGCAAAGGGGACGTTCTCGGTCTGGAAGGAAAATACCCTTAGGATGCGCACGCGGGAGGTAAGACCTTGGCAGGACCGGAGACGCCGAAGCTGATGGTGGACGTGGTGATTCCCTCGGATGATGGGGTGGTCCTCATCCGTCGCGGCAGCGAACCTTTCGAGGGGCAATGGGCGCTGCCAGGGGGCTTCGTGGAGGTAGGGGAGACCGTGAACGAGGCCGCCGTGCGCGAGGCCGCGGAGGAGACGGGCCTCGCCGTGGAGATCTCACGCCTCATCGGCGTCTACTCAGACCCCGAGCGCGACCCGCGTGGCCACAACGTCAGCGTCGCCTTCCTGGCACAGGTCCTTAGCGGCCAGATGAAGGCCGCCTCGGACGCCTCCGAGGTCGATGTTCTCGACCCCGATACCGTCGAGCTGGCCTTCGATCATCGCCGCATCATCGCCGACGCGATGAAGTAGGTATCAGGTTCCAACTCTTTGCGGTGAAGCGAACTATTCAGCGCCTCTACCCTGCCTGATGGCGTGAGAGGGCTGCCAGAAGGGAGGCGAGTACTCGTCTTTCGTCCAGGTCCGAGACAATGTCCACTTCTCGTCCGGTTTGCGTGAAGTCGTGCGCCCCCGCCGCGTCCAGGGTCGGGACCGCAAGTGGCTCGACCGTTACGGCTTCGGGGTCTGCGACGGCGGCGACGCAGGCGAGGTCCCAAAGTTCCTTCCGACCTTCCGGTGGGCCGTACTCGGCGGCCCAGAGCTCCAGGATCTCGGCTAGGTACGAGGCGACAGGCCGCCCGAGCGCCCGCAACTCCTCTCCGAACGGGGCTGGATCGACCAGTATCTTCGCTGGCGCGGGCCAGGTGGGAACGTGCAGTAGATTCACTGGTTCTTCGAAGATCGTTCGCCAGGCTGCGATATCCGCCCTGCCGTTGAGTTCTCCCATCCTGTTCTGTTTGTAACTGGATTCGTCCCCGAAGCCTCCTAGCCAGATGACGCGCACGCTCTCCCGCGATTCAGGGGCCGCCAGAGAGAGTGAGGCGACGTCCGTCGCTGGGCCTGTGGCGAGGATGGTCAGCGGTCCCTGGCGCGCTTCTTCCACGAGGAACTCCAGTCCCGCGCTCGGAACCAGTTCCTCCCGGCTCTCCATCGGGCGCTCCGCACCGGGAATACATGGCACGTCGCTCTCGCACAGCGCGATCACCCGCTCGGCCTCCTCCTGGTACATGTCGCGTGAGCCCGGGCCGTGGGCGGTCGTGTTGTGCACGGAGACGACCCCCCGTACCTCCAGGGTTTCCCC
>DASSJP010000078.1:0-3796 GCA_035691165.1 Rubrobacter sp. | reverse complement strand
TCACGGTAAACCAGAAGGTACTGCCCGCACCAGGTTCGCTCTTTGCCCCGATCTCTCCACCCATCAGCTCGACGAGCTGCTTGGAGATGGCAAGTCCCAACCCCGTGCCACCGTAGCGACGGGTGGTCGAAAGGTCAGCCTGGGAGAACGCCTCGAACAAGCGCCGCTGGTCCTCTTTGCTCATGCCGATGCCCGTGTCCCTGACTTCGAAGCGTACGATCAACGCGCCGTTCGAGTCCACGGCGGGCCCCGCGTGCACCACGACCTCCCCCTCCTCGGTGAACTTGATGGCGTTGCCGACCAGATTGGTGAGCACCTGCCTCAATCGGAATGGGTCTCCCTGGACCGTCGAGGGTACGTCGGGCTCGACGAAGCTGGCCAGTTCGAGCCCCTTCTCATGGGCACGCCCGGCGAGCATGGAGACCACCTCCTCGACCTCGCGCTGCAAATCGAAGGAAAGCGTCTCGATATTTAGCCTGCCCGCCTCTACCTTCGAGAAGTCGAGGATGTCGTTGATGATGGAAAGCAGGGACTCGCCGGAGCCGACCAGCGTCCGGACGTACTCCTGCTGCACCTCGGTCAACTCCGTATCCATCAGGAGATCCGACATGCCGATGATGCCGTTCAGCGGGGTCCTTATCTCGTGCGACATGTTGGCCAGGAACTCGCTCTTCGTACGGCTTGCTTCTTCCGCCAGCTCACGGGCCCTTATGGTCTGCGTTTCGGCAAACTTCTGGTCCGTGATGTCCACCACGGTTCCCTCGATTCCCACCATATCGCCGTCATCCTCCCGCAGAAGATGGCCACTCATGGACATCCAGGCTTCACTCCCGTCCTTCCGCCTGCCGACAACCTCGAAGTCCGAGACCCCGCCCTCCTCGCGCAACCGACGTATGAACTCCGCCCTCCAGCGGGTGTCCGCGTACAGTTGTCCGCCGACGTCCGTGACGGACGAGGTCATATCTTCCGGGGAGTCGTAGCCGAAAATGCGTGCCAGCGCCGGATTGGCCGTGATAAGGTTCCCGTTCATGTCCGTCTGGTAGATGCCTTCCGCCGCGTTCTCGAAGATGCCGCGGTACTTCTCCTCGGCCCGCCTTCTCTCGTCTTCCGAACGGTCGAGCAGCCTGGCGCTCCAGAGGATCAGGCCCGAGGTGATCAGGATGTTCGCCGCGATCATCAGCGCCACGCCGAAGGTCATCCCGTAGAGGCCGGCCCGCTCTCCCTCGAGCCTAAGCAGCCCGAGGACGACAGGCACGATGACAGCAGCGGGCAGCAGACGCCGAACCAGGAAGCCGCCCGTGGTATTCCTGCCGATCAAAGTCGTCGACCCCTCTTCCGTCACCGGCAATATTCAGGCCAGCGACCCCTGATTCTACTCTCCGTCAAGCCGTCGGTGAAATGCGCGAGTCGAACCGAACGCCCCCTCCACCACGGCTCGTGCTCCCAATATAGTTCCGCCGGTGGCGAGGCTGATGGCGATCACATATTCTGCAAAGCAAGATGAAGAGGATTTTGCCGTGGCTCGCCATCGTCGTAGTTCTGGTCTGCACCGCCTACCTGCTCCGCAGCCAGGGTCGCCTCTGGTGGTGTTCCTGTGACTATCTTCTACTATGGTCGGGCGACCCCTGGAGCTCGGACAATTCTCAGCACCTTCTGGATCCGTACAGCTTCACCCACGTGCTCCACGGTTTCTTCCTGTGCGGGTTGCTGGCCCTGATCGCCCCGCGCGTGTCGGCGGCATGGCGGCTCTGGCTGGCCGTCTGCATCGAAGCTCTCTGGGAAATAGTCGAGAACTCGGAGTTCGTCATCCGGAGATACCGTGAAGAGACCGCAGCGCTCGGCTACCACGGTGAACTCCCTCTCCGACATCATCGTATGCGGACTCGGGTTCGCGCTGGCACGCTACCTGGGAGCCCGCCGCACGGTTGCGCTCTTTCTGGTGACGGAGGTCGTGCTGGTGTTCTGGATCAGGGACAGCCTGCTCCTGAACGTGTTGATGTTGATCTTCCCTATAGACGCGATCAAAGAATGGCAGGCTGCTGGGCACTGACCCCTCATTCCTTGCAGGTCTGACCCCCGTCCACGACCAGCTCCGTGCCCGTGATAAACGAAGCCTCGTCCGAGGCGAGGAAAGCGAACGCGCTGGCCACCTCCTCGACCCTGCCGTATCTGTTGAGCGGGATCAGGGATGTGTAATCCCGGATGGCCTCCTCGGACATCCCGCTCTCCAGTTGAAGCTCGGTGAGGATGAAACCCGGACAGACGGAGTTCACCCTGACGTTGTAAGGCGCCAGCTCGATAGCCATCGTCTTGGTGAGAAGAATGACCCCGGCTTTGGAAGCGTTGTAGTGCGCCAGACCTTCTTCGCCGAGAATTCCATTCGTCGAGCCCATATTGACGATCGCACCTGACCCCTGGTCCTTCATCTCCCCCGCAACCACCTGCGAGCACAGGAAGACGCCGGTCAGGTTGATGTCCAGGGTGTCGTTCCAGTTCTTGTCTGTGATCTCCAGAAACGGCTCGAAGCGGGAGATGCCCGCGTTGTTGGCGAGTACGTCGATCCGCCCGAATACTTCCCTGGCCCGCCCGACCAGATGTTCCACTTCATCCCGGCTGGTCACGTCCACCACTTCGCTGTGAACCGTCCCGAGAGACGCAAGTTCCTCTCGCGCGCCTTCCAGTCGGTCAGGTTCCAGGTCGCATATTAGGACGCTGGCTCCTTCCTGCAGAAACTTCCCGGCGATCGCCTTGCCTATACCCCTCCCCGCTCCGGTGACGATGGCGGATTTCCCTTCCAGGCGCAACGTTGCCTCCTTGGGTCAGACGCTTTCGGACACCGCGGCGATGCAGTCGATCTCCACCAGAAACCCGAGCAGGCTGGTGCCCACGGTGGTCCGCGCCGGAGGATCGTGGGTGAAGAACTCGGCGTACACCTCGTTGAACTGTGCGAACCGCGTCAGGTCAGTGACGTAGGCGTTGACCTTCACGACTTCGTCGAGGCTCGACCCTGCGGCTTCGAGGATCGTCTGCAGGTTCTTCAAGGTCTGACGTACCTGATCTTTGAAAGCATCCGGCATGGTGCCGGTCTCGGGGTCCACGGGCCCCTGCCCCGATACGAACACGAAGCCGCCAGAGACCACGGCGTGCGAGTACGGACCCGCCGGATTCGGCGCCTTCTCCGCCGTTACGGTCTGTCGCATGTGAACTCCTCCATTTCTGTAGTGTGTCCTCCAGACACACTACTCCAGTTTTCCGCGGGCGGCGACAGTCAGGCGCTCGACGCTGCCCGCCCCGTCGTCGAAGACGACCTCGTTGTGCAGGTTCACCGTGCTGCACACGTGGTTGGGGATGATACGGACCTCGTCTCCTACGCTGAGGTCGTCCTTACTACTTATACGAAGCATCCCGTGTTCCTCCGTCAGCCTCTCGAGAACGGCATCGGGGTAGCCAACGACGTGCCCGAATCCCTGCAGGTTCAGGGGTTCGGTGTTTGTCGGCACGTCGGTGGCGAAGGTCTTGCTCCCTCCGTCCAGGATCGCCAGGTCCTCGCGGGGCCTGCTCACGACGGTGACAACGACGCTCGCGGCGCAATCCTCGAGCGAGCAGTCGCCCAGACGTGCCTGCATCCTGTCGTAGAAGATGTAGGTGCCAGGCCGTATCTCCGTCACCCCATCAACCGCCCCCGCGTAAGCCGCCGTCGGGGTGGAACCGAGGCTGACGTCTTCGATCTCTACCCCACTCTCTCGTATCTCGTCGGCCAGGGAGACCATCAGGTTCCCCTCTTCCGTACCTGCTC
>DASSJP010000077.1:0-9067 GCA_035691165.1 Rubrobacter sp. | reverse complement strand
AGGGTGTCTGATGGCGGCCTGAAGGGCGACGCTGCCCCCCAGGCTGAAGCCGAAGATATCGGCCTGCTCGATGCCGAGATGTCGCAGCAGGGCGGCTGTATCGTCGGCCATCTGCTCGTATGTCAGCGGACGGTCTACGTCTGCGGTGCGCCCGTGCCCCTGCAACTCGACCGCGATGACCTGCCTGGACTCGGCAAGTCCAGGCACGATCTCTCCCATTGAGTCTATCGTCATGTACGCGCCGTGAAGCACGGCCAGAGGCTGTCCGGTGCCGTGGATCTCATAGTACATGTTGAGGCCGTTCACCTCTGCGTAATTGCCATTAGCTTCGCCGTTCATTTCGTCTCCTTTCGGGATCACCGCCAGCGAAGGGCTCGTTGTTCACGACGAGAAGTCGGGGATCGCACCGCGGGCGTTGCCAGCGCGGCCTTTCGGCTCCTCCCACTCCTCCTGCCTGCCAAGCGCTGTCTCGTCGAGGAAGTAGTACGAGCCGCCGGCCGACTCGAGGCCGCGCGCGTACACGGAGTACGTGTGGAAGACGTTGTCACCATCGCGCAGGAAGCAACTCCGGCCGGGCGCCTCGAAGGACTGCCCGCCCTCGACATCCGTCCTGTAGTTGTACTCGACGGGGGCGACGGATTCGTCCAGCGTGACGTGGAAGTCGTAGTTGAAGTCGCTTCCGTACGAGGAGTACCAGGGGAAGGTCCAGCCCTTGCTAGCCTTATAAGCCTCGATCTTGTCGAGCGGCGCACGAGAGACGTAGACGAACGTGGTGTCGCGGGTGTGCAGGTGCCTCAGGAAGCCGTCGGAGACCTCGTCCGCGCCGGCCGTGCAGCTCGGACAGCCTTCGTCCCAGCTCGGGTCGAACATGAAGTGTCCGACGATGAGCTGGCGACGCCCTTCGAACAGGTGGAGCAGCCTCGCTTTCCCGTCCGGCCCCTCGAAGACGTACTCCTTCTCGATCCTTACCATCGGGAGCCTGCGGCGGTCGGCGTTCAGTTTGTCTCGCTGCCGGGTTAGTTCCTTTTCCCGGTCGAGCAGCTCCTTGCGGGCGGTGATCCACTCTTCTCTCGACACTACTTTCGGAAGACTCATTGTGTTCTCCTTGTTGTTGTGACCGATATTCTCACCAGTCGATCTCGTCCTCGCCTCCATCACCCGGCTTCCGGCATGGGCGAGTCGAGGAACGGCACGACGGCGCTCGCAAGTGCCGGAGAGTAGAAGATGTCGTAATGCGTCGTGTTTGGCAGGATGGCGAGCCTGGCGTCGGACATCCCCGAGCCGTCCCATCCGGCCCGCCGCCGAGCAGGCCGAAGAACTCAACGGCTTGCGCCGTGCGGATGCTATCGGCGTCCCCGATAACTACCATGTCGGTACCTGCATCGCCGCCACTTCTTCAGACCAGTCGTAGTCCTGACGGAGCAGATCACCCAACTTGGTGAGCAGCACGGGCCAATCTTCGGGCCTCGGCGCGACGGCGGCATAGAGCCCATACATGGGGGTCTGCTTCATGGGCTCCACTGCCTCTGGACCCATCTGCTCCATCCCCGCGAGGACCTCAGGGTACCATCCATCCCTCTTGAAGGGCGTCGAGACGACCACGAGCTTGCGTACGACTTCGGGGTGCCGGATCGCGGTTTGCAAAGCAACGCCCAGGGAGTAGCCCATGACGTCGGCCTTCCCGAAGCTGAGATGCCCGATCAGGGCGGCAACGTCGTCGGCCATCGCCTCGAACGTCATCGGACGGTCGATATCCGCGGCGCGCCCGTGAGCCTGAAGATCCACGCCCACGACCTTCCTGCCTTCGGCGAGTAGCCCCGAAATCTCGCCGAACATCTCAATCGCTCCGACGCCGCCGTGAAGCAGGATCAGGGGTTCTCCGTCGCCGTGGACCTCGTAGTATAGTTCGAGGCCGTTGACCGCCGCGTAGTCGCCTTTGTTCACCGTCATGGGCGACCTCCCAGTAGCCTCTCGATATCCCTCGCGACTTCTGACAGATCATCGTCAAACTGATGTCCGCGCCCATCAACCTCGTGGAAACGTGCCTGCGGGAGCTTCTCTCTGTACAGCGCGAGATGTACGAACGGCACTACCTCGTCATCGCGGCTATGGTAGAAGAACATCGGCAGCTCTCCGGGGAGTTTCGACGCAAAATCTTCCCGCAACTCGTACTCGCTGACCTCCCAATCCTCAGCTCCCCAGTAGGGCGGCGCGATAAGGAACAGCCCGGCAACGGGTCTTTCCAACTCCCCTTCAGAGAGATACTTCAACATGATCGAGCCGCCCAGAGAGTGCCCGACGAGGATCACCTCCCCATCAAGCGCAGCGAGTTCTAGTAAGATCCGATCTCTCCACGCCTCGTACCTGGGGCTATCTTCATCCGGCATCTGTGGACATCGCACATCGTACGCGGCTCCCAGCCCATCCTGCAGATTTGCCGCCAGCCTCTCGTCTTCCTCGTGAGCCCCTTCCCCGCCACCGTGAAGGAATAACACCGGCCTCATCATGGCGAACGCACTCCTCTGATCGCCTGCTCGGCCCTCGTTATGGTGCCGCTCATCTAGTGACTTCCTACCCGCGCTGTCTACCGATGCGTCGCATACGCTCTGGTTCTAGGTCCGGCTCTCATTCAGGATGCCGATGGCTTTGGCTATGCGTCGCTGCCGCGTCTCGTCCGTCTTCGCTTGCTCTATCGGGAGAACGAAGCGCTGCTTCTTGCTGTAGGACAACCCGTCGAAGAAACGCCTGGCTTCGGCCTCGCTGTCGAGCTCCTCCGCTAAGTCGGGGGGCACCGTGACCTCGCGAGGCTCGGTATCGAGCTCGATGTCGACCTCTACCTCGTCGCCTGCGGCCACGCCGGCGCTCTCGCGATTCTCCGTGCTGATCGGAAGCATGAACTGCCCGCCCACCGACGCCACGGTGCTGCGATAGGTGTGGCCGTTGATCGTGGCCCTGACAGGTGGCCGCTTGCCCTTCCCCAGGCCCTCGACAACCTCATCGGGGACCGGGATCCCCGTGGCCGTCTTGCCACCGAGCCTGACCACGGAACGAAATCTCATCGCTACTCGGCCTTCGGCTCGTAGGTGAGGACCACGACTCCTGAACCTAGACTCTTCGTATCCAGGAGATTCAACGTCTTCGTATCGCCTCTCTCCCCGAATAGTCGCTTCCCTCTTCCGACGACTACGGGGAAGATCATGAGCCTGTACTCGTCGACCAGGTCGTTTTGCATAAGCGTGTTCACGAGGGTTCCGCTACCGAAGACCAGGATGTCCCCACCTGACCCTTGCTTCAGTTCTGACACTTTTTCCGCGACGTCGCCCTCGATCAAATGCGAGTTGTTCCACTCCAGCGGCTCCTGCAAGGTCGTCGAGGCGACGTGCTTGGGGTACCCGTTCATCCAGGCGCCGTATTCCCCCGTTTCCTCCTCCATCTGTGGCCATGCTGCGGCGAAGCCTTCGTAGGTCACGCGCCCCAGAAGGAGGGCGTCGGCCGCGGCCAGCTCGTCGAACTTGAACCTGTCCTTCTCTTCACTCTCGAACGGGAAAGACCAGCCCGGGTCTTCCACCACACCGTCGAGCGAGACGAACTCAGATACGACCAGTTTTCTCACGTCGGTTCTCCTTTCACCTGATTACCCTGAAGGTCATGTGGGTCACGTCGGGGGCTTCGACGATCTCAGTGCGTTCGAGTTCGACCTGGCCGCCGAGGTTGTCGAAGAGCCTGACGCCGTCCCCGAGCAGTACAGGCACCAGGTCAATATGTATCTCGTCGAGCAATCCAGCCCTTATGCACTGCTGCGCGATGCTCGCGGCGCCAACGGCGACGTCCTTGTCGCCAGCGACCTCCTTCGCCTGCTCGACGGCGCTCTCGACGCCCTCCGTGACGAAGATGAACGGCGATCCCTCGTAGACCCAGTCTTGCGGGACAGTATGGGTGACGACGAAGGTCGGTACGCCCAGGGGAGGGTTGCCACCCCATCCGTTGGTAATATCGAACGTTCTGCGTCCCGTCACGGACGCCCCCATCCTACCGTGTGCCTCCCTGAGGAGATCGGCGCTCTGCTGCGAGACCCTGAACACCAGCTCGATGCCGGGCAGCGTGTATTCGGTGTCGCCGCTCGAATACCAATCGAAGAGGCGCATCCCACCCTCGCCGAGGGGATGATCGGGGCCGTCGTTCGGCCCCGCGATGAAGCCGTCAAGCGACATCGTGAGCCCTAAGGCGACTTTCCCCATCTTCGTTCTCCTTTCTGCGACCTAGTCACGGGGTGGTATCTGTTGCACGCACCAGCGGTTGCCGTCGGGGTCTCTGAAGAAGACGCATCCGACGTTGTCGAGATCTTCTCCCTCCCTGGCCGCGCGGTACGTACCGTCCTCGAAGACCTGTATCTCGCCGACCTCGACGCCTCGTCCGGCCAGCTCGGCATGGGCGGCGAGCACGTCGGGGACGACCAGGAACACGCCATCGATGGAACCAGGCGCCATATTCACCGTGTTCTTTCCAAGGTGGATCGAACATGCAGACCCTGGAGGAGTCAGTTGGACGAGACGTACCTCCTCACTGACCCTGAAGTCGATATCCACATTGAAGCCCGCTTTCTCCGAGTAGAACTCGATCGCGCGGTCTATGTCGGATACCGGGATCGTGACGACCTCTATCTTCCAGTCCATGGCACTCTCCTTCCTGTTGTCTTTCATGGCCGGTAGACGAGAGATACGACACCCGAGCCGAAGGCGGTCGCGTCCTCGAGCTCGAGTGACCTCTGCTCTCCTTCGTCGAAGAGACGCTTCCCGCTCCCGAGGATGACAGGGTGCACCATGAGCGTCAGTTCGTCGAGTAATCCCTCGCGCAGCAGCGACCGTACGAGGACCCCGCTTCCGAGGACGGTGATCCCCTTGCCCGGTTGCCGCTTCAGTTCGGCGATCTCCTGGGCTACGTTTCCTTCGCTACCACTGATCAAGACAGAGTTGTTCCACTCCGGGTTACCCTCCAGCGTCGCCGAGACGACGAACTTCCGCACGCTGTTTATGTGGTCCACCATCGGCGTGCCGCCAGGTTGGTTGGGCCAGAAAGCGGCCAAAGCCTCGTACGTATTTCGTCCCAGCAGCAACGCGTCAGACGCGGCCATTCCCGCCACGTTCGCCTCGTTCATCTCATCATCGGAGTAGGGGGAAGCCCACTCCTCCGGCGATTCCATGACGCCGTCCACCGAAATCAGCTCGAACGCGGCAAGTTTCCTCACTCTGGTCCTCCCTTCCCTGACTTTATGGTGCAGGCTAGCTGTAGTCGGTGGCTTTCGCGACGATCCCGGCCACCTGTTCGGCGGCGTCGAAACCGGCGGTGAGCCTGTTCTTCGTCAGGGCCCAGGCGACGCCCGTTACGGTATCGGCGCACGCGAAGCTCCCGCCGACGCCCCCGACCCCGAGCACGCTACTGGTCTCCTGCGGGTCTGCTCCGATGCGACCGACCGAGTACCCTAGCGCCCAGGTCGTCGGGAAGCCCATGATCTGGTCCACCCCTGTGAACGACCCGACAGAGATCTCACGTAGCCGTTCGGCGGAGATCAACCGTACGCCGTCAACCTCGTCCATCAGGGCGGCGTACATCCGCGCCACCGCCCGCGCCGACATCTTGCCGCCGGCTGGGATGTCGGCCATCAGGATGTCGGTGCGGTTGCCGAACTCGGCTGTCGGGGTCGTCGCCCTCGGCCCGAGCTTGAAGAAAGGCGCGTCATCAGGCATCGCGGCCAGAAATTCCGCGCTGCCTTCCGCGTCCTCCAGCCTGGCCAACCTGCCCAGCTCGGACTCGGGGACTCCGAAGTAGATCTCATCGGCAATACCGAGCGGACCTGCCACCTCCTCGCGAAGCACCTGCGAGATGGGTTTGCCCGTAGCCCGGCGAACGAGCTCCCCGACTATGTAACCGAACGGATACGCGTGATAGGCAACCTTCGTACCAGGCTCCCACCAGGGCTCGGCCTCAGCGATCTCATCACACATCTTGTCCCAGTCACAAAGGTCTTCAGGCGTCGTGTCATCCGGTATTCCAGGCACGCCGACCGTGTGCGTCAGGACGTGCCGCACGGTCGCGGCCTCCTTGCCGTGGGCGCCGAACTCGGGCCAAAGCTCCACTACTGGTGTGTCGTAGCCGAAAAGTCCACGCTCGACGAGCACGTGCGCCACGGTCGAGGTCGCGCCCTTTCCGACCGAGTAGCAGTAGAAAGGTGTGTCCGAGGTGACCGGACGTCCGGTTTCGTGGTCGGCGACGCCGGCGACGGCGTCGACTACAGGCTCTCCGTCCCGGTACACGGCGACCTGCAGGCCCCGTTCGGCTCCCGATTCCACGAGCCCGTCAATAGTTTCCTGGATCTGATGCTGAAGCTCGTCCATGATCCCTTCTCCCTTTCGAAACTTACCCTAGTCTATGACCGTGCCACTGGTCAGGTTGAAAACGGTTCCGGTCGTCGCGCCAGCCAGGTCCGAGGCCAGGAACGCCGCCGCGTTGCCCACGTCAGCCAGCGTCGTCACCCGACCAAGCAATGACCTGGCCTTCATGGAGGCCTCGATCTCCCCGGTCGAGGCCGACCAGCCCTCGGTAGAGACGCCCTCCCAGCTGTCGGGGATACCTTCGAGACGCAGGCAGACGGAACGAATCCCCTGCGGACCCAGTTCCGCAGCGAGCTGCTTCGTGAGTGCCTCGATGGCTGTGCAGGCGATCCCGAAGCCTCCGACGTAGACGCCGGGGACGTACGCGCGGACAGCCGAGGCGGAGAGCGTCAGAATCACACCCGAGCCCCTCTCGGCCATGCGCCGCCCCGCCGACGTGGCGGTCAGAAAATGCGTCGTCGCGCCTGTCGAGATCGGAAGCATAAAATCCTCGGAGGACATCTCGACGAGCGGCGTCAGCTGAACGTCCCTGATCGAGATGGCGTTGAAGGAGACGTCGATGCTGCCTGCCCGCTCCACGATTTCATCAAGGTGCTTCTCGACGGCCCGCTCATCGAGCGCGTCCACCTGATCCATCTCCGCAACTCCTCCCGCAGCGCGGATCTCATCTGCAACCCTCTCAAGGCTCTCAAGAGTTCGACCGGCGAGGAAGACCCTGGCCCCCTCGCGGGCGAAGGCGCGGGCAACCTCTCCACCGATAGCACCTCCACCTCCATAGATCACGGCATTCTTGTCCTGGAGTAGAAGCGTCATTCATTCCTCCTCTTGCTGCCGGCTGGTAGGTGAGAGAAGGCGCCAGACGCGGAGATCCACGTTCCGATCCGCCTCGATCACTGTCGTCAACCTGCCTCCTCCGCTGTACTCCCGCTCTGCCATGGATAGACCGGCACGCGTCGCCGCCCATGGTCTAGGGCGCTCAGTAGGTGCTAAGCACTTCATGTATACGGCCGGCGTATGCCTCGGATTGGGTAATGGTCCCGGAATGGCCGCCGGGGAAAACTATTGGTTCCTTCCCCAGCTGTTCGGCCAACGTTACGGCGGCGCGATACGCGAGCTGCCCCTCAGAAGTCTCGCCCACGGCAACCGTGATCGGCCGCGACCGGAGCCGGGAGATGTCGGGCGCGTAGTCGCCAAGCGGCAACCACATATGCCCGAGGAAGAAGTCCATGTTGCCCTGCATCCGGGCGATCGCTTCGGCCAGCTCCGGCGTCGGGTCAACGGGCCAAGGCTCGTCCTGGTCCAGCCCGGTCCCGGTGGCGAACTTCTCCATCGCAGGACCGATCCCTTCGGAGCGATATGTGTCGTAGATCTCCCGACCGAACCTGGCGTGCTCGTCGGCGTCGTCGAGCAGGCAGACCAACGGCGGCTCGTGGACAACCAGCAATCGCACCTGCTCGGTATATTGGGCTACCAGCTCGAGCCCGTAGATGGCACCACCGCTGTCGCCGAAAACGTATGCCGGCTCGCTACCGAGTGCCGCGAGCAACTCATGCGCATCCTGCGCGAAGATCTGAACCGTCGTGTCCCTGGCTTCGCCGTCAATTTGGCTGCGCGACAGCCCCCTGGGGTCGTAGGTGACCACCGTATATCGGTCAGAGAGAACGTCCCTGATAGGCGCGAACCCGCCAGCGTCCGCTGGCCCGCCCGGGATGAGCAGCAGGACGGGGCCGGTGCCACAGACCTCGTAGTGCAAGGTCGCGTCAGAGACCTTCAGTGGGCCGGTGCGAGACTGGATCATGGCGACCTCCTTCGGTGTGAACAGGGAAGATCGGGAGTATCGGCCTGTTCGTCGAGCACCGTCCGCAGGGTTCGCACCCTACGCCGCCTCGCACTCGGCGCGCTCCGCCTCGCCGTGGAACTCCTCCTTCTCCTGACGCTCTGGCTCGAGCACCGTCACGGCGACGGCGATGGCGACGGCGACGAGGACGGCCCCGATGAGGAACGCCAGATGGTAACCGTCAGTGAGCGCCGCTACGGTGGACTCGCCGTTCCCGATCAGCTGCTCGCTACGCGTCGCAGACACGGTGGCGAGCACGGCGAGCCCGACGGCAGCGCCGACCTGAACCGTCGTGTTGACGAGTCCCGAGGCGAGTCCGGCGTCGCTCGGCGTCGCTCCCGACATCGCCAGCGCAGCGAGCGCTGGGAAAGCCGTGCCGACGCCCGTACCGACCAGTATCATCGAGGGCAGGACGTCGATCCAGTAGTTGCCCTCGACGGGGACGCGGACGAACAGGGCGAGCCCTGCTCCTATGAGCACGAGGCCCGGAAGGAGCGTCCTTCTCGCGCCGAAGCGCATGACGAGCCGCTCCGAGTAGCGAACCGACAGGGTTCCCATGACGATGGTCGTCGGCAGGAAGGCGAGGCCGGTCTGAAGCGGGTCGTAGCCGAGCACCCGCTGCAGGTAGAGCGCGCCGAGGAAGAACATCCCGAACATCCCCGCGACCGTGAGAGCCTGGATCATGTTCGCCCCCGAGACGTTGCGCGAACGGAAGATCCGCAGCGGTATGAGTGGGTTCTTCGCCGTCGCCTCGCGTACAAGGAACGCGACGAGCAATCCAAACGTTGCAGCACCGAGCCCCAGCGTCCGCCCAGCGCCCCATCCGAGCCTGGCGGCAGGC
>DASSJP010000076.1:0-5051 GCA_035691165.1 Rubrobacter sp. | reverse complement strand
GTGGGTAGCCTGCGGCGAGCGGGCTACGAGGTGGGAACACGGGACGTCATCGGAGCCTTCGCCACAGAAGCGGAGCGGGTCTACGGCGCCGTCCGTGCCCCAATCGATGAGAATACGTTGGGACTGGCTGGCAGGGACGGTGAACAGTACGTTGTCATGGTATGAGGCTGGGAAGCGAGGAGGAGCCTGATGTTCGAGCTTGAGAGAAGGATGGGCGAGGGCGAGGTCGTCGTGTTGGACGGGGCTACGGGCACGGAGCTCGAGAAGCGAGGGGTGCCGATGGACGACGCGGCGTGGTGTGCCGCGGCTCTCGTAACGCATCCTGAGACCGTGCGCCAGGTGCACGAGGACTACATCATGGCAGGGGCTGACGTGGTCATCACGAACACTTTCCCGACCTCGCGGCACGTCCTCGAACCGGCGGGCCTCGGCGAGCGATTCCGGGAGCTCAACGTGCTGGCGGTGGAGCTGGCGAAGCAGGCACGGGAGAACGCCGCTGAGCGGCCCGTGTACCTGGCGGGTTCGATCTCCACTTTCTCGGCCCGCCTCGACGACTCATTGCAGCCGCAGGAGGCGGAGGCGCGGGCGAACTACCGCGAGCAGGCGGAGGTGTTGGCTGAAGCTGGGGTTGACCTCATCGCCCTCGAGATGTTGAAGGAAGTGAGGCAGGCTGGCTATGCGGTTGAGGGTGCTGTGGCGACCGGCCTACCTGTCTGGGCCGGCTTCAGTTGCAGGCGGAGCGAAGACGGGACGGTCGTGCTCTGGGACGGGGAGAACACCCTCGCCGAAGCTCTGGAGGAGATGCCGCTCTCCGGTGTCTCCGTGGTCTCTGTAATGCACACGCTCGTCGAGGACACGCCTGCGGCGTTGGCTCAGGTTGCAAGAAGCTGGGACGGGCTCGTCGGGGCGTATCCGCACGCCGGGCGTTTCGTCATGCCCAACTGGCAGTTCACCGATCAGATCTCACCCCGCGACTTCGCCGACGAAGCCGTCAGGTGGCTGGATGCTGGTGCGCGGGCCATCGGGGGATGTTGCGGCATAGGACCTGATCACATCAAGGTGCTCGGAGACACGTTTCGTGCCAGAGTGTAGGTCTATTAATCCGGCGTCTACGCCTGGTTTACGCGTAGAATAACGTTTGTAACCGCGTACTAAGAAGGACCCGGAGACGATGAAGATAGACAGGAGGGCCAGGCAGAAGGCCCGGACGCGGGGCAAAGGAGCAGAAGCGGAGTCCCCCGGTCGTCTGACCCCGATCTTCGTCTCTTCGCGGGTCTGGATCGGCATCGTGGTGGTGGGGCTCGGCCTGTTCGCGCTCCTTTTGTACGCGGCTCCGACCGTCCCCGTCGTGGCGCTCGGGGGGGTGGCGCTCGCCATAGTGCTCTCGTTCCCGGTACGGGCGCTCTCGCACTTCATGCCGCGGGGGATGGCGATCCTGCTGACAGTGCTTGGCGTGCTCGGCCTGATCTCCCTGGGGTTCTTCTTCCTGGTGCCGCTCCTGATCGAACAGCTCTCGACCCTCGTGAGGACCACGCCCCGGATCGCCAACAGCGCCAACCAGTTGTTGCTTGACGTGATACGGGCGCTCAACGAGCGCCAGCTCGTACCTGGCTCGGACCCTGAGGAGTTCGGCAAGCAACTGGTCACCGACCTCTTCGACCGGGCCCAGAACCTGACCGAGAACCTGCTCCGTAGCATCCTCGGCTTGATTCCGAAGGCTTTGGGTTTCGGGGTAGCACTCTTCGGCGTACTCTTCGTCGCGGTCTATCTGCTCGTGGACGTGCGGAAAGTGAAGGCCGCATACTTGAAGACCATCCCGGCCCACTACCGCCACGATGCCCGCGACCTTTGGGACGCATTCGGCGAGTCGCTATCTCGCTACCTCGGCGGCCTCGTCTTCGTCGTAATGATCCAGGGCGTCCTGGCCGCGGCGGCGCTCTATTTGCTTGGCGTGCGCTACGCCATCCTGCTCGGTGTATGGGTCTCTGTAACGGCGATAATTCCATACCTCGGCGCCTTCCTCGGTGGGATACCAGCCGTGATCGTGGCCCTCGTCTTCGGGTCCTCGGTCTTCGAATCCTCGACGACGACAGCCATCCTCACGATCGTGGCCTACGTCCTGATCCAACAGCTCGAAGGGAACTTCCTGACCCCGCGCATCCAGGGCCAGGCGCTCCACGTACACCCTATCCTCGTCCTCCTCGCCGTTATCGCAGGCGGTGAGCTCGCAGGCCTCGCAGGGGTGATCTTTGCCGTCCCCGCGCTCGCGGTCTTCCGCGTCTTCTTCGACTTCCTGCGCATCCGCCTGCGCACGAGACCGGAACCGTAGTAAGGCCGGAACGGTCACAGAACAGGGCCCCTCGGGGCCCTGTTCGTAGGTCTGCTGTCGGCGAGACTTCTAGCCTGCGGCCTCTTCGCCCTGGTTTACGATCTGTTGCAGGTTCTTCTGGAGGGTCTTGACGGCGCCCTCGGGGGAGATGTCGCCGGAGAGCATGGAGTTGAACTGTGCGGAGAGCTCCAGGGATACGTCCGAATAGTAAGGGGAGACGGGCCGTGGCCTGGAGTTCTTGATGATGGCATCCTTGCCGAGCCTGGCGACGGGCATGTTGTTCAAGACCTCGGGTTCTTCGAAGAGCGCCGTCCTTGTCGGCAGCTTGGAGCCGAGCTTCGCGTTGGTCACGAGTTGCTCGGGGGCGGTCATCCACTTGATGAACTCCCAGGCCTCGTCCTGCAAGTCCGAGGAGGCGTTGATGAGGAAGTTCCATCCACCGAGAGTGCTGTAGCTCGGGTCTCCAGGCTTGTCCACAGGGATCGGAGCGATGCCGAGTTGATCCTGCTTCACCTTCGGATAGTCAGAGGTGCCTGCGAGCGCGAACATGTAAGGCCAGTTGCGGATGAAGACAGCCTCGCCGTTGAGGAAGGAGGCCGCCGACTCGTCCTCCGCGTACTGGAGCACGGCCTCAGGCGACGCACCGCTCGTTATCGTGTCCCTCCATGTGGTCATGCCTGCCACCGACCCGGGGCTGTCGATGACGACCTTGCTCGAATCCTCGGGGTCGAGGATGTTGCCGCCGTTGGTCCAGATGTACTCGCAGCCGTTGCAAACGCCGCCCTCGTACTCCTTGCCCTGGTAGACGAAACCGTTCTTGATCCCGGCGTCCTGCTTGACCTTCTCGGCCATCTGTATCAGATCGTCCCAGGTCTTCGGAGGCGCTGAGAAACCGCTCTCCTCCAGCAGGTCTTTGCGGTAGTAGAGAAGTCCGGCGTCCGTGTACCACGGCACGGCGTAGACCTTGCCGTCGTAGGTCGCTGCCTGCATTGGGCCGGGCAGGAAGGCGTCCGTGTCCTTGAATTTGTCTGAGAGGTCTATAACCCAGCCGTTGGCCGCGAACTGGGCCGGCCAGATCACGTCTCCGACGATGATGTCTATCTCGCCGCCGCCAGCCTAGAACTGGGTGCGTATCTTGTCGAAGTACTGGCCGGTGTCCGACGGCATCACACGCTGCTTGACCTTGAAGCCCTTGCTCTGCTTGTTGAACTGGTCCATGAGCTTCGGCAGGGTCCCGGTGTCGTCAGGACCGAAGGAGAGGAGTAGATCGCCTGATCCGCCAGATCCACCGCCGCATCCCGCCGCGCCGAGCAGGGCCGCCCCTGCAAGCCCGGTGCCGCTGACCTTCAGGAAGTCTTTGCGGCTGAGGTTCGTGCCCATCTTCTTCCGTTGTATGTACTTCCCTTACCTGGTTTGCTTTTCCCCGCCGGCCCTCCACTTATGCCTGAAAAAGTCTGCGAGATGCGCGTGGCACTGTTCGAGCAGCGGAAGCTCGGCGTACTCCGCCTCCTGGTGTGCCTGCGAAGGTAGCCCCGGACCGAGGTTCGCCGCCGCGACCCCGCGCTCCGAGAAGCGGGCTACGTCGGTCCATGCCTGCTTGGGCCGCACCTCCAGCCCCGTCTGTATGAGCTCTTGCAGCAGAGGGTTCTCCAGGCTCACAGGCCCACTCGGGGCGAAGTCCACGATCTCGTATGTAGCGCGCCCGTCGAGTAGATCTTCGAAAAGTCGCTTCACGTCCTCGAGGTCCCTGCCAGGAGCGAAGCGGTGGTTCACGTTGATCCAGAACGAGTCGGGGACGATGTTTTTCGCCCGCCCGCCCCGCGCGGCCGTCGGCGTGAGCACTTCGTAGAAGGAGAGCCCGTCAACGACGACTTCGTTGGCGGGCCGGTCGTGCAACGCGGCCAGGAACCCTGCCGCCTTGGTCAGCGCATTCTCCCCCTGCCACGGACGGGCTGCGTGGGATGCTTTGCCCCTGAATGTTACCTCGACCTGCGCCGTCCCTACGCATCCCACCTCGAGAGCACCCGCCGTCGGCTCCGGCACCAGCGCAAGCTCCGCGTCGAGCACCCACGGGCTCCCTGCGAAGACCGCCTCCAGGCCGTTCTCGGCGTATGGCCCCTCCTCCCGCTCGTAGAAGACGAAAACCGGCTCGAAGCGGCTCTCTCCCCATGGCACTCCTTCGAGCAGCGCGAGCATCATCGCATCCCCCGCCTTCATGTCGGAGGCGCCCCGGCCGTAGACCCTGTCCCCCTCGACCCTGACCTCGATGCCTCCCTCCGGCTCGGGCACCGTGTCGAGGTGGCCGGCGAGGACGACCCTCGGTCGAGAAGGGTCTGACTCGTGGCGGCGGATGGCGAGGTTGTTCGAGACGCGCTCTATCTCCCAGCCAGGGGAGGCGGCTATCCGCGACGCCAGATCGTCGCAGAGAAGCTTCTCCGCGCCCGTCACGCTCGGGCGCTCGAGGAAGAATAGCAGCGCTTCGAGGAGCTGTTCCCTCAAACGCTCACCCCGAACTCGCGCAGTGCCTCGTTCAGAGACGTCTTCTGGTCCGTAGATTCCCTGCGCTGCCCGATTATCAGGGCGGCCTGGAGCTGGTAGTGGCCTGCTGGGAACTGCCTGGTGCGCGTCCCTGCGACGACCACGGAGCGTGCGGGGACGCGGCCCCTGTGGACGACCTCCTCGGGGCCCGTTACGTCGATGATCTGTGTCGAGCTCGTGAGCA
>DASSJP010000075.1:0-2095 GCA_035691165.1 Rubrobacter sp. | reverse complement strand
GAAGCGCTGATGCGGATGATTGACGAAGGGCAGTCCGAAAACCTGCCCTTCGTCAGCACTCAGCTCTCAGCTTCCAGCGGTCAGCAAGCTGTGGACGGTGCTGCAAACGAGGAAGTGTCGCATCTGGAAGACCGCGAGATTTCTGCGTCCACCTCGCTCGCGTTTACGAAGCCTGGCGGCGATGGAGCAAGGGCTGATGGCTGACAGGCTGACCGCTGACGGCGCAGCAGGCCGGCTCCTGCTGCTTACCACTGCGGACACCGAGATCCTGGCCGCTGCCAGAGCTTCGGAACGCCTGCCTGACGGCTTTCCCGAGGTCAGGTGCGCCAACCCGGTTACTCTGGATGACCCGGCGTCGTTCTTGGAGAGGGAGCTGCCCGGGGCGAGGGCCGTGATGGTTCGTCTGCTCGGTGGGCGGAGGGCGTGGCCCGAGGGGCTCGAGGAGTTGCGGCGGCGTTGCGCCCAGATGAGGATTCCGCTGCTAGCTTTCGGCGGGGAGGCCGAGCCTGACGCGGAGCTGGCCGCTCTCTCGACCGTCCCCTCAGGGACTGTGCTCGACGCGTTCGAGTACCTGCGTCACGGCGGCGTCGGCAACACGGAGAACCTGATCCGTTTCGTTGCCGACACCGTTCTCATGGAAGGCTACGGCTTCGAGCCTGCGTCGCCGCTTCCGGAGGTCGGCGTCTACCACCCGCGTTTGCCCGAGGGCTCTCCAGTCGAGGATCTTCTCTCTATGCACGATGCGGCGCAGCCGACGGTAGGTGTTATCTTCTACCGCGCACACTGGATGGGCGGGAATACCGCCTTCGTGGATACACTCGTCGAGGCGCTGGAGGAGGCCGGAACCAACGCCCTGCCCGTCTACTGCTACTCGTTGCGCGCCGGCGTGGGTGGAGCGGTGCCGGCACTGGAGATGTTGAAAGACAGAGTGGATTGCCTGGTTACTACGGTCCTCGCGGGTGGGGGGTCCAACGCCGCGGACGCCCGAAGATCCGGCTCCCCAGAGGAGTGGCTGGAGTGGGAAGTCCCAGCCCTCGAAGAACTGGGTGTACCCGTGATCCAGGGCATCTGCACGACCTCGACGCGCGAAGCCTGGCTCGCCTCCGACGCCGGTCTCTCCCCGCTGGATACAGCCTGGCAGGTCGCGATCCCCGAGTTCGACGGCCGTATCATCGGCGTCCCCTTCTCTTTCAAGGAACGCCTCGGTGAAGGCTCCCCAGTCGGCGCTCCGCTTACCCAATACAGCGCCGACCCGGAACGTACCGGCCGCCTCGCAGGGCTCGCGGCGCGCTTCGCCAGCCTCGGGCGCGTCCCTAACTCGGAGAAGAGGGTCGCCGTCCTGCTCTCCAACTACCCGACCAAACACTCGCGGGTCGGCAACGCCGTCGGGCTGGATACCCCGGCGAGCGCCATCGGACTGCTCGGTGCGATGCGAGAGGCTGGCTACAGAGTGGAAGATGCGCCTGACGAGGGGGACGAGCTCATCCACTCGCTCATCGCCGCTGGCGGGCACGACCTGGAGTTCCTGACAGGAGATCAACTCAAGGGCGCCGCGGGACGGCTGGATGCGAAACGCTACGCCGAATGGTTCGGCAGGCTGCCCGAGGGCTTGCGTAGCGAGGTCGAGGAGCACTGGGGACCGCCGCCCGGAGAGCTTTACGTGGATAGGGGAGACTTCGTGGTGGCGGGCCTGTCTTTCGGGAACGTCTTCGCAGGGATACAGCCGCCGCGGGGATTCGGAGAGAACCCGATCGCGATCTACCACGACCCCGATCTCCCTCCGACGCATCACTACCTCGCTGCCTACTGGTGGCTCATCGAGGAGTTCGAGGCTGACGCCATAATCCACCTCGGCAAGCACGGCACCCTGGAATGGCTGCCTGGCAAGTCTCTCGGCCTCTCACCTTCGTGCGCCCCTGATGCCGTCCTCAAGGACGTGCCGCTCTTCTATCCCTTCGTCGTCAACGACCCTGGCGAGGGGACGCAGGCCAAGCGCCGTGGCCATGCCGTGATCATCGACCACCTCCCGCCGCCGCTGACGCGCGCCGACACCTACGACGAGCTCGCCAAGCTCGAGCAGCTGCTCGACGGCCAC
>DASSJP010000074.1:0-3139 GCA_035691165.1 Rubrobacter sp. | reverse complement strand
GTCTCTAGCGTCTCGAAGAGACGGTCCTTTGTGGACCTCCTGGCCCCACTTAGCGCGTTGAGGATGGTGGTCTTGCCCGCGTTCGTGTAGCCCACGAGCGCAACGGTCGGTGGTCCTTCCTTCCTCAGCCGGGCGCCCCTGACGGCCCTGCCTGCCTTCTCGTCCTCGAGCTTGCGGTTTATGGTCGCTATGCGCTCGCGGATAACGCGCCTGTCGTACTCGAGCTGCTGCTCCCCAGGGCCTCTCGTCGTTACCCCTCCGCCTCCGAGGCGGCTCAACTCAGGATTCTTGCCCTTGACCCGCGGCAAACGGTACTCCAGATCCGCAAGCTCGACCTCTAGACGACTCGCCGCGTCCCTGGCATGCGCCTCGAAGATGCGGATGATGAGCTCAGTCCTGTCCACGACAGAGACGCCACATGCCTTCTCCAGCACCCTGGCCTGGGAAGCCGTCAACTCGTCGTCGGAGATCACGAATCGCGCCTCCACCTCCTGCGCCAGCTCTCGCAATTCCTCACGCTTGCCACGCCCGATGTAACCCGTACCATCCCTGCGGGCCTGCTCCACGACAGCAGCCACCTCGATCCCCAGAGTGCCCGCCAAACGTCCCAACTCCGCTATGTGACGCGTCTCCCCCGCCCCAACCAGCACCGCTCTCTCCTTATTCATTTTCTCATTATATCATGCATAGTATGCAATACCTCTTTATGATCTGTGTTGTGGACGACGGTTATTCTGGCGCGGCCATCGAGGGTATGGGAGAGCTTATCGAACCACCGCATCTGGCGTCGGGCGAGACGACGGGTTCTTGTGGATATTCTCTCTTCCGCCTGCTGCAATGATAGTGTCCCGGAGAGGTACTCGGTTAGCTCGCGCACTCCGACGGACTCCAGGACGGAGGGGCTTATACGCGCTCCTGAGTCGATCAGGTCTTTTATCTTTGCGGCTTCTTGAAGACCGTCCCTCGCTATTTCCCTGGACCTTCGGGCTATGGCGGCGTCGATCGCGGGCCTTTCGGGGCGAAGGTAGAAGATGGCTGTATCGTAGCGAAGTTCTCCGTCCCAGATCGAACCTCGGTCCATGGCCCCGGCAAGCTCCAGTTCCTTAGCGCGTGCGGCTCTGCGAGGGTTACTTTCTCCTCTGGCGGCCTTTTGTGCCTTACTGCGCAGCTCAGGAGAGACCTTCGGCGCGATGGGGATGTCGAGCAGGATCGCATTCAGGTACATTCCCGTACCCGCGTCCAGGACGAAGTGCGCCGCTTTCTCAGAAGCGATGATCCGCTCCGCGCACGCCCTGTGTCTGGCTACGGTCCATTCTTCGGTTACGGAGATGATGCCGACGAGCTCCGCAGGCCGCCTGCGGCCCTGGTTGGTTATCACTGGGATCTCTTTATAGACCTGCATGGAATCGACTGCAAGCGTTGGTACGTGGGTGCCTTCTACGTCCGTGAGCCTCTCGGCCAGGACATCGGATAGCTCGCTTTTGCCGCTCGCCGTCGGGCCGCAGACGACCAGCGCTGTCCCGGAACCCTCTCTCAGCTTCGCTGCCAGTCTTCGTCTCTCACCGCGAGGGGCTCGCCGGCGTACGCTCACCCGCGTACAGTACGTGGGGTCCCGCAGACTCTATCGTGGCCTTTACATAGTCTCCGGGCTCGGCATCGGTGTTGACGTGAACGGCGTGACCGCTCCACGTTTCCCCGATGGCCTTGCCGTCGTCCGTGCTGCCGTGCCGTATGTAGATGTCCTCTATCGCCCCGACTTTCCTCTGGTTCCTCGCGAAAGCGCTCTGTTCGACCTGCCTGAGCACCTCGAGGAAGCGGCGCTGCACGACCGCGTCCGGAACGGTCCCTGACAAGTCCGCTGCCTCGGTGCCCCGTCTCGGGGAGAACTTGAAGATGTAGGCCGAATCGAAGGCGCAGTCCGCAACGAGTTTGAGCGTCTGTTCGTGGTCATCCTCCGTCTCGCCGGGATGGCCGACGATAATGTCGGTGCTGAGGGTGCCGTCGGGCGCAGATTCTCTGAAAACGTCGATCTTTCGCCGGTAGCGTTCCGCTTTGTATCCACGGTGCATGACCTTCAGCATCCTGTCGGACCCCGACTGCACAGGCAGATGGAGCCGCTTGACGATCGTATCTCTCTCGCCGATAGCCCTGAGCGTACGGTCCTCCATGTTCGAAGGATGGCTCGTCGTAAACCACACGCGCGGCGCAATATCGGAGACGGCCTCGAGGAGATCGCAAAACCTCTTGCCTTCATGCCTCCAGGCGTCCACCGTCTGACCCAAGAGCGTGATGTATCCTGTGCCGCTCGCAACCAGCCTCTCTACCTCCTCCAGAACGCTCTGCATCGGGCGGCAGATCATACGCCCCCTCACGGTGGGAACGATGCAGTAGCTGCACTGGTAATTGCATCCCGTCATTATCGTGACGAAAGCGTTGTGCTCGCCCTCCGTGCCTGGTAGCTCCGGCGTGTATGTCTCACGCATCGTCGGTAGTCCTACGAACTCCGCCAACTCATAAGTATTATGGGTACCCAGAACGAGGTCTATGTTGTAGGTTTTCTGGAGGGTCGCTGACTCCTCGGCAGCACCGATGCAGCCTGTGAGGGCGACCTTCTTGACGCGGCCCTCACGACGCAGGCGGTTCAGTTCCCCGAGGTGTCCGCGGACACGGTCAACGGCGTTCTCACGTACGTAGCAGGTGTTCAGTATGACCAGGTCGGCGTCTTCGTAGCGCTGGACCTCGGCGTAGCCTGCGTCCTGGATCATGCGCCGTATTCGGTCCGAGTCGTGCACGTTCATCTGGCAGCCGAAGGTCCTGATGCAGGCGGTCCTGCCGGAAGGGCGGTCCCGCGTCGCGGGCTTCCGGGAGAGCGGTATCGGCGTCGTTCCTGGCGTGCTACTCATACTCTTCCTCCGGCTCGTACACACGGGCTTTGAGGGAGATCTCCCCCGGACGACTCTCGAGCCTCACATCCTCGACTTCCATGTATCCTGCCCGCGCCGCCTGCCTAAGTATATCCGCGATGCGCGCGGTTTCCTCCTCCCTCAACGAGAGCACGGGCCCCTCCCCTATTACCCGCCCAACCCGACGCCTCATGTACCCCCCACCACTCTCCCCCTCCGAGACACCGTCCACAGGT
>DASSJP010000073.1:0-3096 GCA_035691165.1 Rubrobacter sp. | reverse complement strand
AAAAAAGATCTTGACAGTGTGTTTAGATCGAGCTAAATTATATATTAGTTTAAGCAAAAGGAGTGGTGATGAGCCTTGCGATAGAGACCGAGCGGCTCACCAAGACCTACGGTCGCAAAGCGCGGGGCATCGAGGATGTGGATCTCGCCGTTAAGGAGGGTGAGGTCTTCGGTTTCCTCGGGCCGAACGGGGCGGGCAAGACCACGACGGTAAGGACGCTGCTCGGGTTCTTACGACCGAGTGGCGGGCGTGGTGAGGTATTCGGTCTCGACATCCGGAAGGACAGCGTGGAGATCAGGGCGAGGGTCGGAAACTTGCCGGGCGAGTTCGCCCTCGAGGACAGGATGACGGGGGAGGGGCTTCTCAAGTACTTCGCCAGGTTGCGCGGCGTCAAGGACCTTGGGTATGCGCACGAGCTCTCGGAGAGGCTCGGGGCTGAGTTACACCGTCCGATGAGGAGGCTCTCGCGGGGGAACAAGCAGAAGATCGGGCTCGTACAGGCCATGTTCCACAGGCCGCCCTTGCTCATGCTCGACGAGCCGACGGGGGGGCTCGACCCGCTCGTACAGGAAGAGTTTCTGGACATCATCGAGGAGGTCAGGGACGAGGGGCGCACCGTCTTCTTCTCTTCGCACAACCTGGCCGAGGTCGAGCGGGTGTGCGACAGGGTCGGGATCATCCGCGGCGGGAAGCTCGCGGCGGTCGAGACGACGGATACCCTCGTGGACAAGTCCTTCCGTCATGTTGTTCTGGTCTTCGCTGAGGACGTCGACCCGAAACCCTTCGAGGCGCTCTCAGGCGTCAGGGATCTCAAAGGTGATGGCAAGAAGATCTCCTTCACCCTCTACGACGACCTGGACGAGATGGTCAAGCTGGCGGCCCGCCACAGGCTCGTGAACATGGAGTACGAGAGGCCCAGCCTCGAAGAAGTCTTCCTAACCTACTACGAGCGGGAGAATGGAGGAGAGCGATGAGCGTGACTCTGACGCGGCGTGAGAAGAGAAGGCACGCGGCCAGGAAGTCGCCGCGGTGGACGATCTTCTCGCTCGTCTCGCACACGGTCAAGATGCTGTCGAGGGGTGTGCTCATCTGGGGTGTCTCGATCGGGGTCTACAGCGCGGCGATGGTCGCCACGTTCACGACCATCGAGGCGAGTGCGGATCAACTCAACCAGCTGATGGATGCCTATCCGAAGGGTCTCATGGAGGCCTTCGGCATAAACGACCTTGCCAACCCGGCCAACTACATGCACGCGGAGGTCTTCGGGTTCGCGCCGCTGGCGCTTTCGTTCTTCCCGATAATGGTGCTTGCAGGCGCCCTGGCCGGGGCCGAGGAACGCGGCACCATAGACGTCCTGCTCGGCAACCCCCTGCCACGCTGGCAACTGGTGATGGGCAGCTTCATCGCCACCGCTCTCTCGCTGTTCGCGATCTGCACCGTTGTAGGATTGCTTACGTGGGGCACGGCCGTGCTCATGGACGTGGACCTCTCCCTGCGGCAGGTGGCCGAGGCTGTACTCAACATTTGGCCCATCTGCCTCGTGACAGGTGCTCTGGCGCTGCTTTGCTCAGCCCTCTTCCACCGCAGGGGACTCGCCATCGCCATCCCGGCCTTCCTGCTCTTCGGCATGTACCTGCTCGACACCATCGGACGGGCCTCCGAAGACCTCGAAGACCTCCGGCCCTTCTCCGTCTTCTACTATTACGGTTCCGCCATCGAGCACGGCATTGACTGGACGAACTTCGCCAGCATATCCCTCGCCGCCCTCGCGCTCGCGCTCCTGGCGGTGTTCGTCTTCCGGCGGAGGGACATTTATACATAGCAATTCAGCAAGGGCGTGGAAACGGTAACCACCGTTCGAGAGTACTAGCTCATTCCCGATGGGCATGGCTTCATGAGAGTGGGCGACGCCGTTCGAGGAAAAGCTGAAGTGCTGAGAGCGAGGGCCGCAAGGCCCGAAGCGTGCTGACAAGCCGCCGCAGGCGGCGTGCTAACATGCTGCGTCATGGAGCGCGGGGACACGGCGACATTTCTGATCGGAGCGCGAGGGATCGCTGCGCTGCGCGGTGTCCTGGGCTCGCCCGTGGCGCAGGACTTCCTGACACTACTCGAGCTGCTGGATGAGGAGCGTCCGGATCCTGGCGGCGTAGCGGAAGTATTCGGACGGTTGTGGGAGGGGCTCGCCCTAGAGGACGAGGGTTTGCTCCCCGACGCCTGGCAGTCGCATCTCGTGGGCAGGGTTCTGGACGACGAGAACCCATTCAGCCTGGGCGCGGAGAAGGGGGAGATAAGTCCCGTCGTGCTTGAGCAGGCCAGGCGGGATCTCCGCACGCTGCGAGGGCTGTTCGAGTTGGACGCGGCGATGTTGCTTGGAAAGGTCGAGGCTGCTGTGCCGGATCTGGCCGGTGTATGGGTCCCGTGGACGAATCCCGAGCCCACGAAGGAATCCCCGCGGCACACGATCGCGCGCAAGCTCTCGTCGGCGGGAGACTGGAAGATGTGCGCGGAGCTTCTGGCGGGCCACTACGCCAGGCACGGTGCGGGCCCCTTCGGCCACTACAGGGCATTCCAATGGAGAGACCGGCGACTCCATGCCGTCTCTCGCCCCGACCCTGTGCGCCTCGCGGAACTGGTCGCCTACGAGCGCGAGCGTGGGCCTTTGATCAAGAACACCGAGCGTTTCCTCGCTGGGCTGCCTGCTCACCATGCGCTCCTCTACGGTCTGCCGGGGACGGGCAAATCCTCGACCGTCAAGGCCATCCTGAACGAGTACGCCCACGAGGGGCTGCGGCTGGTGGAATTGACGAAGGAGGATCTCGCTGAGCTGCCGAGGGTGCTCGAAGTCCTGCGCGGGCGTGGACCGCGTTTCGTCCTCTTCGTTGACGACCTCTCCTTCGAGGAGCATGAGGTCGAGTACAAGGCTCTCAAGGCGCTCCTCGAAGGCAGCATCGAAGCGCCGCCCGAGAACGTCAGGCTCTACGCCACCTCCAACCGCAGGAACCTGGTCAGGGAGAACTTCTCCGACCGCGGCGAGCCCGGCGACGACGTGCACGCCCGCGACACGATGCAGGAAAAGCTCTCCCTGGCGGCTCGCTT
>DASSJP010000072.1:0-2323 GCA_035691165.1 Rubrobacter sp. | reverse complement strand
ATCTCCAGGGCATGTGCCCCTCCTGAGGCAGCCTCGCGCATGGCGTGCTCGAAGAGAACGCGCCCGATACCCTTCCCGATCCAACCCGGCGACACCCACAGGTGCTCGAGCTCCACTGTGCGCCCCGCCCCCGTGAGGGCGTAGAAAGCGAAGGGTTCGCTGTCGAAGATAGCCGCGTACACCTCGTTGTTCCTGACGAACTCAGGGGTGATGGTCAGGCTTTCCTTCCAGTGCTGGATCCAGGCCTCCGGATATCCCCAGTGCCTCTTGGCTGCGAAGGCGATGCGGGTCAGAGTCCCTGCATCTTCTTGTACCGCGCGCCGGATGTCCACCTCGCTACCCACCAGTGGATACATGACGGCTGATACCTGAAACCTGAAGCCTAAAAGCTACTTCCTCCACTCGCGGGAGACTTCCACCTCGACCTCGACAGGCACCTTCTTGAGCAGCTTCTCCCCTGCCCTGATCATGGCCCGCTTCGTTCTTTCGGAGACTTCGGGGGCAATCTCCTCGGCGCACTCGACGACGAACTCGTCATGGATGGAGTTTATCAGGCGGGCGTCCGTGCCTTCGAGTTCTTTGCGGATGTAGGCGAGGGCGAGCTTGGCTATATCGGCGGAGGCCCCTTGTATCGGATAGTTCATCGCCTCACGCCGCATCGCACCACGGTCATCCATGATCGGTGACTGGCCGAACTTCCTCACCCTGCCCGCAAGCGTTCTCAAGGTCCTGTCACGCGTGGCCCTGTTGGCCGTCCTCTGCAAGAAGCGCTGCACCTTCGGGTAGTTGGCGAAGTACTCGTCTATGAGCTGCCGGCCACGTTCTTCGTCCGTGCCTAGCTGGGCAGAGAGGCTCCTCGCGCCGCGGCCGTACATAAGTCCGAAGTTTATGCGTTTGGCCGCCGAGCGCTGGTCTTTTGTGACCTCATCCATGGATACGCCGTACATCGTGGCCGCCGTCAGCCGGTGGAGGTCCTCGCCCCTCTGGAACGCCCCGACGAACGCGGGATCTTCCGAGACCTCAGCGAGTATCCTCAACTCTATCTGCGAGTAGTCCGCTATGACGAGCGTGTTGCCTTCTTCGGCGACGAAGCAGCGGCGGAACTCGTCCTCGTGCGGTATCTGCTGCACGTTCGGGTTCGTACACGCCAATCGCCCCGTCGGGACGCGACACTGGAGGAAATTGGCGTGGATGCGTCCCGTCTCTTTGTGGATGAACTTCGGATACGTCTCGAGGTAGGTTCCGAGCTTCTTCTGGAGCTCGCGGTAGCGGAGGAGGGCTTTGGCGGCAGGATGTTCCACCTTCAGGAGCGTCCACACCTTCGTGTCCGGCAGATCAATGCCCAGAGACTTGAAGGCGTCGGTGATCTGCTGCGGGCTGTTGAGGTTGAGGCGCGGTCCGAGTCCCTCCAGCGGCAGCACGCCCTCGGGCTCGGGGAAATGCGACTCGAGCTCCAGGGCCGCCCTGTCACGTCGCTCGCGGACGGTCTTCTCCAGCTCCTTCCACCGCTCGACGTCGAGCTTGATGCCCGCGAGCTCCATCTCGGCTATGGAGGAGACCGCCGCAAACTCTATCCTGGATACGAGACCCAGCTCTTCAGCCTCAAGAGCCTCCGCGAGACGTTCGCGCAGGGGGAGCAGAATAGTTGCGTCGCGGGCTGCGTACTCGATCTGACGCTGGCTCAACTCACCCGACCAGTCGCTCCTCTGCTGGGACTTGTCTAGTGACTCGTCGAGATAACGTTCGGCCACTGTCTCCAGGGAGTATGACGCCGCGTAGTTGCCGCCATCGAGGACCTGGGCGGCGAGCATCGTGTCGAAGATGGGTGAGAGCGAGATGCCGTGCAGGGCATACAGGAACTGGTAATCGAACTTGGAGTTTCCTGTGATGGTAACAAAGTCGCCCTGTCGCATCACGAAGTTGGAGGTCTCCGTACCCAGGCACGCCACCCTCTCTCTACCCAGGATGTGATGTTCGACCTTCCTCATCGTCGTCGTGGGCCTACCGAAGTGGAGGAAGTCTTTTCCCCTCGGTTTCGGTGTGTATCCGAGCAGATGCCCTGCCAAAAGCAACGCCTCGAACTTGCCCGGGTTCGCCTTGCGCGTCTGGCAGAACACCTGCGGAAAAGGCGTCGACTTTGAACCTTCGGCAAACCAAAAGGTCTCAAACCACGTGCCCAGCGCTTCTGCGGAGAGCCCCAATACGAAGCTCTCGTAGTCGGGAGCATCTAGGTCCATGCCGACTTTCTCGTACACACTGGCGACCAACCTTCCCGGAACCTTATACCTCCTGATGTGTGGAGACTCGGGAAGCCTGCTGAATC
>DASSJP010000071.1:0-2018 GCA_035691165.1 Rubrobacter sp. | reverse complement strand
GAGCTTGAGGGTCTGTGTCATGCTGGTACTTAAGAGAGCTTCAGCACGGTCATTTCGAGCTGGAGATCGTCGGAGAGATCGCTCCCGCCCTTCAAGCCGCTCTCCAGACCAAGGACGAGGTTCAGGGCGCGTTCGAGATCTTCCCCGTCCAGTTTGCGGCCCTGTTCCTCCAGCTTGCGCGCCACGAAAGGCGGAACCTTGAGCTGGCTGGCTACCTCCTTTTGTGGAGCGCCGCGTTCTGTGAGGGCGCGTGCGCGGGCGACGAGCTGGAACTGGCGTCGGATCATAAACGTAAGGCGAAGCGGAGGCTCGCCTGTGTTGATCAGGTCTTCCAGTAGCTTCAATGCTCTATCCCGCTCACCTGCGGCCAGGGAATCGACGAACGCGAAGATGTTGGATTGGATGTCGGGCGGGCAAAGAGCCGCAACGTCGTCGTACGTCGCCGTGCCATCTCCGACGTATAGCGCCAGCTTCTCAGTCTCCTGAACCAGACGCATCTTGTCACCGGAACAGCGCGTCGTCAGGTCCTCCGCAACCTCCTCGGGGAGATCGAGGCCAAGCTTTTTCGCGTGCCCGACAACCCACCTGACCAGGGCCTTGCCCTTAGGTTGCTCGAAGTTATGGACCTCCCCGGATTTCTTTACCGCCGAGAGCAGCCTCTCGCGGGCACCGAGCTTCTTGCCGAGAAGAACAAGGTCAGCCCCCGAAGTAGGATCCTGCAGATAATCCACCACCACGGCTTTCTGGGCGGCGTTCCAGGCGTCCAGGTTCTTCAAAACCACGAACGGTCCCTCACCGAACAGCGAAAACGAGTTGCACGCCGAGATCACTGTCTCCGGGTTCGTCGCGTCCGCATCGAAAGCCTCGACCGCCCTGCCACCACGCAACCTCTCGACTCCGCGGGCTTTCCGCTCGTCGTCGTCTCCAAGCAAGAGGTAAACCACCATGCTGGTATTCTAAACGCTGCCTGCGCCTACGAGTACCAGCCAAAGCACCGACCACATCAAAAGAAGTGCGGCCCATAGAGATCTGTGTTCCTTTGAAAAGACGCGGTCGGCGACTATCGGGGGGACGCATCCTGCGTAGAAGAGGCCCACGAGGAGTGGCGTCACTCCCGGCGTCGTCACGGACGCGAACGGGAGAGACGAAGAATATTGAGCGGCGAGTATCAGGATCGTGACCAGGAAGCCGTTGCAGGCGTTGAGCGGGTATGCGAGGAAGGACGTGACGTTGCCCGCGAGCGAGCCGAGGAGGCCGAGGACCAGGATCGGTCCTGAGAGCGGCACGGCTACGAGGTTCGTAAACACCCCGACGACAGAGACCTGGTCGAAGGTAGCCGCGACTATTGGTGAGGTCGCGATCTGGGCCGCCAGAGAGACGGAGATCAGGTTCGAGAGTTGTTCCGGCGGCCTGGCGAAAGCTCTGAGAAGCGTACGCCCGACGAAGTATTTCAGAGGTTTCGTGAGCAGCAGGATACCGAAGACGGCTGCAACGGAGAGCTGGAAGCCGGTGCTGAAGACGAGCTGAGGATTGTATGCCAGCACGGCCGCCAGCATCGTGGTCATGAAGTGGAGAGCTGAGACCTGGCGACCGAACACCTGTGCGGCGAGCACGAACGTCGCCACGACTCCGGCCCTGATGGCTGACGGCGGGGCGCCCGCGATCAGGATGTAGAGCCAGATCAATCCCATCGTGATGCCGGAGCGTATTCCGGCAGGGATTGCGAAGTACCGCAGCGCGAAGTAGATGACGGCCGCCAGGATCGCGACGTGCTGGCCGGAGATCGCGAGCACGTGCGTGATGCCGCTGCGCTGGAAAGCCTCCTCTAATTCCTCAGGCATGAGCGAGCGATCCCCGAGTACCATCCCGCGGACCACCGCCGCTTCCCGTGGCCTGAGACCATAGCCGAGCGCCGTATCAGTGCGGCGGTGAACCTGGCCGATCCAACCCCGCTCCTCCCCCACCGGCCTGACGCTCGCTGCTTCGACGAGCGCACTTATCCTCTTCGTCGACAGGTA
>DASSJP010000070.1:0-3152 GCA_035691165.1 Rubrobacter sp. | reverse complement strand
AAGCATACGGTTTCAGGCAGGGAGAACAAATGGTGACGGTAAGGTCCGCGAGCGCCAGTACCTACTGCATGCAGGCGCCGGGCGGCAACGGCACGTTCAAGATCACCGCAGACTCAGGCAGGCCAGAAACAGGCACATGCTAGGGGATTGTTGCCCGACCAGGCACAGGTCTCGCCACAGGGAAGGATGGTGAAGAGATGGCACTCGCCAACGACTTTCGCTAACATGGTGCGAAGGTCGGCGGCGAATCTGGAGGGGGAGCCGTCGGCCCTTTCTTATGCGTGCACAGCTATTCTAAAGAGGTTGCGGCGTTCGAAGTAGAAACCAGCGCGGCCCGCCGTTAAGATCATTCAGCCCTTAACGGCGTTGCGGGATCAGGCCGGCCGGCCGTTGCTCCTCAACATATCCCGAACTCGCCGGCCGTCGCGGTGACCGCGATAGTAGGAAAGCCTGTCCGGGTAATCCGCCCACTCAGCAAGGTTGTTGTTTGCTACGAAGGTCTGCGCCTGCCCGAAGCGCCCATCCTCCCAGCCGCTTCTGTAGGCTGGATCCTCGCGGCGAATTCCCACCCTCCCAGTGGCTTCTTCACGGATCATCTCCGACCTCCCGCACGTGTGGTTCCTACGAGCATTATGTAACCACAATGGATTCACAAATGGAAGACCTGGAGTTAATAAAAATGAACAAAAGTTACAGAACTGCTATATATGGTGTTCAGGGACCCTCTGGATAGAAAAGATTGTGCCCATTGATGCTATTTTGTCCTATGAAGCTGCGAGCGACGCCCGAGGAGGTACGCGAGGAGTATTACTCCGAGCAGGGCTGGGGCGGCCATACCTGAAAGCAAGGCCGCTCCTGTCCAGAAGGATGTGGCGATCGTCGCGCTATCCAGCAGGCCGGGAGTGGGTGTTCCGGACCAGCGGCCGGCGGTGAGAAGCAGGGCTGTGGCGACGGCTCCTGAGAGCAACCAGCCGGCGTAGTTACTGAGGGGCACACCGTAGTAGACGCCGCCTTCGGGCCACACCCAGAAGCCCAGAGAGGCGGCGCCGGGGTCGATGACGGCATCCATCCAGACGAGGAGCAGGGTGGCCTGGAGGACGTGGAGGAGGCGTAGTCTGCTCCCCCACGTGGCGGCCACGGCGCCGATGACAAGTGGCGCGTAGGAGACGGGCAGGAGGAAAGGGACGAGCCCGGCTACCCTGGGTCCCAGGGCGTCGCCGTAGTGGAATGGGCCGTAGGGGAAGCCTGTAGCGACGCCGAGGGCCTCTATGACGTAGGCGAAGGAGGAGAGCGCGAGCAGGGATAGTGTGGCCCTGCGTGGGCCGAGGTAAACGAAGATCGCGACTAAGGAAGGCAGCGAGATCAGGAAGATGGAGACGAACGAGCCTATGCTCGCGCCGGGTACGTCGGGGAAGCGGACGGTGAAGTAGGCGGCCACGAGAGAGAGGACGCAGGTGAGGATCAGGGGTCGTGGTGTGGCGCGGCGGAGTTGCGTGAGCACCCGTGTAATCTTATAGGGTCTGTGAGGATGACGCTGGTATATATTAGGGTGGTGATCCGGCGTCTCTTCCACATCTCCCGGCCCTTGCTCTGGATCAACACCGTCGGACCCGCCACGGTCGGGATGTGGCTGGCGGGGGATCTCTGGCGGTGGGAGGCGCTGCCGGTTCTGTTGTGGCTCACGCTGCCATTCAACCTCCTCATCTACGGCGTCAACGACGTCTTCGACCAGGAGACCGACGCCAGGAACCCGCGCAAAGGTACCCTGGAAGGGGCTAGGATAGACCGCTCCGAGGTTCGTCCGATCACGCTCGGCGTCATACTTACGAACGTTCCGTTTCTGATCTACTTCGTTATCTTCCTGCCTCCGTCCGCAGTAGCCTGGATGCTTCTCTACGCGCTGCTCTTCGTCGGCTACTCGGTCCCGCCCGCGCGCTTCAAGGCCCGCCCGTACCTGGACTCCCTGAGCAACGCGGCCTACGCTTTTCCGCTGGTCTTCATGCCGCTCGCCCTCGGCAATTCGCCTGTCTGGTTCGCAGCGGTCGGGCTCATGGCGTGGAGCGCGGCCAAACACACCTTCGATGCCGTGCAGGACGTGGACGAGGACCGCAAGGTCGGTATCACAACGACAGCGGTCCGGCTCGGCCCGAAGGGTGTCGTCCTCTGGAGCGGGTCACTCTGGACGCTCGCCACCTTGTCCTTCGCCCTCGTGAACGTACCCGTCGCGCTCCTGAATGCCGCGATAGCTGGTACGCTGCTATACATCCTCTCGAAAAGTCCCACACCGCAGACGGGACACCAGCTCTACAAGTACTCCATCGCCTTCCCCTACGTGGCAGGGACCGTCGCCGGCGTACAGCTCGTCGCGGCACTGTCCCTGGGGGCTTACCCGTGAGCCGGGTGGTCGTGGTCGGAGGGGGCATCGGAGGGCTGGCATCGGCAGCCCTCCTCGGGCGCGCCGGGCATGAGGTGACGCTCCTCGAGGCCAATCCCTGGCTGGGCGGGAAGAGCCGGCGCATCGAACTCCAGGGGCGGCGGATGGATACGGGGCCGTCGCTCCTCACCTTCCCACGCGTGTGGGAGGAGTTCCAGCGGCGCTGGGACGTCGCGCCGGGCGAGGCTGCGGAAGTCGCGGGACTCAGGCTCAAGCGGCTGCCCGAGGTCGGACGGTATTACTACCGAGGCGAGAGCGTCTCGCTGCCTGTGGAGGAAGATCATCCGTGGCGTGGGGCGTGGGAGCGGTTCGCCGCCATACACGGCGACCTCGGGCCCGAGGTCACGCGGCTATTGACGGCGGACCCGGCGGACCGCAGGACACTTCCCGTGCTGGCGCGTCTTCTCAGGATATACGGGGCCAGGCTGACGACCAGATCTTACCTGGACGGTCTCACCTGGCTGCCTGAGGGGTTGAGGGAGATCATCGCCATCCACACGCTCAACGCCGGGGTGGCGCCCACGCGCACGCCTGCGCTCTACGCGAGCATGCCTGCGATCATGGCGATCGACGGTGTGTTCGTGCCCGAGGGCGGCCTCTACGAGGTAGTGCTCTCGCTGGAGAGGCTCGCCCGGCACGCTGGCGTCGAGATACGTACTGGCGAGCCGGTGCGGGAGATCTGGCGCGGCAGGGTGGCGACGACGGAGGGAGAGTACAG
>DASSJP010000069.1:0-2616 GCA_035691165.1 Rubrobacter sp. | reverse complement strand
TCGCTTGGACGACTTGCCCACCGCTCGCGGGCTGCGCTAGGGAGGCGTCTGTGGAAGCTGTTGTCGCGACCGACTCCGTGTCGGGACACACACTAGGTCTGTGGTAGACGGCGGATTGCGAACCTCAGAAATCATAGGTATGCTCAAAGCAGGACATAATTCAGAGGCATAAAGGGCGAGCTTCGAGGAACGCTTACATTGTCCGCCGAATACGTGGAGTGATCTAGGCTGTGCAGTTGCAGGACTTAGCCACTGACCAAGTTCTTGAGAGTATCAGGGACGCGGTGATCGTCGTAAATGGGCGCAGCGGCAGGATCGTTTTCTGGAACGCAGCCGCGACCAAGATGTTCGGATACTCTTCCTCGGAAGCACTTGAGCAAAGTTGGACCGTAATAATCCCTGAACGTTTTGAGGCGCAGTGCGAGGCAAGCATGGCCCGATACAGCGCTACGGGCCACGGGCCCTACATCGACTCTCACACGGTGTTGGAGTTGCCAGCTGTGCAAAAGGGAGGAGCTGAGATTACTATCGAGATAGCCCTTAGCCTCCTTGAGCCGCCTCACGATATAGAAGAGAACAACGTTAGCTTCGTACTCGCCATCGTCCGTGATGTAACCGAGCGTAAGGAGATCGAGAAGGGTGTTAGAGAGAGCGAGGTGCGTTTCCGCTCTTTAGTACAGAACACTACTGATATCATCACGGTCCTTGAGGCCGATGGCATCGTCCGCTACATAAACCCGGCCGTTGAGCGGGTGATGGGCTACAAGCCCGAAGAGCAAATCGGGACCAACGCGTTTGACTCCGTCCATCCTGACGACAGGGAACAAGCATTAGGCATATTCGCCGACGCCATGACAAGACCTGGGCTTCACCCTCCCCTGGAGTTTCGAGTGCCGCATAAGGATGGCTCTTGGCGCTACGTCGAGCACGTTATCGATAACCTCCTCGATGACCCGGCCGTTAGGGGTGTTGTGGTCACCTCGCGGGACGTAACCGAGCGCAAACACGCGGAGATGAGGGCCCAAGAGGCTGCTCTCAGATACCGGACTCTGGTCGAGCAAATCCCTGCCATCGTCTATATCGAGGACGTCGAGACACAGGCCACCCTCTACGACAGTCCGCATATAGAGGCTATGCTGGGATATCCCGCGAACACCTACGAGAAGGATCCTCACTATTGGGAGAAGATAATCTACCCTCAGGATCGGAGACGCGTGATGGCGGCGGAAGTGGCGGCAGCAGAACGCGGCGAGTTCAAGCTAGAGTACCGGGTGCTGGCCAGCGATGGTCGAGTGGTATGGCTACGCGACGAGGCCACTGTGGTGCGTCACGAAGACCGCCCGCGGTTCTGGCAAGGCGTGATCTTCGACATTACAGAGCGCAAGCGGGCCGAAGAAGAAGTAAGGCGGCTCAACGAAGAACTTGAGCAACGTGTAGCGGAGCGCACAGTGCGTTTACAGACTGCCCTCACGAAGCTTGAAGAGAGAGGGCGACGAATTCGGGAGAGCGAGCGGCGCTTCAAGCAACTCTTCGAGAATTCCGTCGATGCATTGTTCGTCCACGACGAGCAGGGACGCTTCGTGGACTGCAATACCCAAGCGTGCCGAGCGTTGGGATACTCGCGAGAAGAGCTTCTCGATCTCTCGGTGGCAGACCTAGCGACACACCTAATCTCGCGAGAAGAGCGCCGAGAAAGGAAAGGGAACACCCTTTGGGAGCGAGCCATGCGGATCCAGCCGGGCAAGATCGCAGGCTTTGAAGAGAACGAACTGCGGCGCAAGGATGGCTCCACCTTCCCGGTCGAGGTGGGTGTCGGAGCCATCGAGTACGAAGGGCGGCGCTTGATCATCGCCTCGGCACGCGATACCACCGAGCGTAAGCGCGCCGAGGAAGAACTCCAGCAACTCAACGAAGAACTTGAGCAGCGCGTCCGGAGTCGCACCGCCCAGCTCGAAGCCTTCAACAGCGAGTTGGAGGCCTTCAGCTACTCGGTCTCGCACGACCTACGCGCCCCTCTAAGGGCCATAGATGGTTTCAGCCAGATATTGCTGGAAGACTACAAAGACAAGCTCGACGAGGAAGGTATTGTTTATCTGAGGCGTACCAGGGAAGCTAGCCAGCGGATGGGGCAACTCATCGATGACCTCTTGGAGCTCTCGCGCATGACGCGCGGCGAGATAAGCCGGAAAAGGGTAGATCTCAGCGCGCTTGCCATGAAGATCGTCGATGAATATAGACGTGATCAGCCAGAACGACATGTGGAGACCGTCATAGAGCAAGAGCTGGTGGCCAAAGGCGACGAGGGTTTGTTGAGGATGGTACTCGAGAACCTGCTTGGGAACGCCTGGAAGTTTACCAGAGACCAACCGCATCCTAAGATAGAGTTCGGGATCATCGATTGTGCGGATGCGCCGGCGTACTTTGTACGTGACAATGGTGTGGGCTTCGATATGGCCTACGTGAACAAGCTGTTCGGGGCTTTCCAGCGGCTGCACCACGCGAGCGAATTCGAGGGTTCGGGAATAGGGCTAGCCACGGTGCAGCGCATCATCCACCGTCACGGTGGCCAAGTGTGGGCCAACGGCGAGATCGGGCAGGGCGCCACTTTCTTCTTTA
>DASSJP010000068.1:0-5363 GCA_035691165.1 Rubrobacter sp. | reverse complement strand
GTACTTCTTACCGCTCCCGCAAGGACAGGGATCATTGCGCCCGACCTTGGCCCTGCGAGGGCTCGTGGGTCGCTGGTTCGGCTCTTCGCTGCCGCCGCTGTAGGAGAACTGCTGCATCTCCTCCTCCCGCAACTTGATGTTCTCCACGCGGTAGATGTAAGTGACGTAGTCTTCCTTCAGTCCCCGTTCCATCTCCTGGAAAATGTCGAAACCCTCACGCTTGTATTCGACCAGCGGGTCGCGCTGCGAGAGCCCGCGCCAGCCGATCCCCTCGCGCAGATAATCCATCTCGTAGAGATGCTCCCGCCAGCGGGAGTCAACGACCGAGAGCAGCGTCCGGCGCTCGGCCTCCTCGAAAGTAGCAACCCCGTCGCCGCGGGCGAGCCCCCGCTTCTCGAGCTCGGCGGTCCGCTCGTCCCACTCGGCCCTGCGCTCCTCCAGACGTTCGCTGGCGTCCTCGAGGACCATCGCGAGTACCTCGGCTGCGGTCAGCCTCTCCACGTCCAGGGATTTGAAATCGATCCTGCTCGGATAGAAGCGGTTCACCTCGGCGGTGAGCGCGTCCAGGTCCCAGTCCTCGGGGTAGACGTCCTCGGAGACGTGCTCCGAGACAGCCTCGGTGAGCACGTCCTCGACGTAGCTCATCGTATCAACGTCCTCGCCCATCAGGATGTCGCGCCTTATCGAGTAGATCACCTCCCGCTGCTTGTTGAGGACGTCGTCGTACTCGAGGATGCGCTTCCTGATCTGGAAGTTGCGGCTCTCGACCTGCTCCTGGGCGCGCCTCACGGAGTTGGAGATCATACCCGCTTCGATCGGCACGTCCTCCTCCAGCCCGATGCGGTCGATGATCCCCTGCATCCTGTGTCCGCCGAAGAGCCTCAAGAGCTCGTCCTCGAAAGACAGATAGAACCGCGACTCGCCGGGGTCCCCCTGCCTGCCGGAGCGGCCCCTCAGCTGGTTGTCTATGCGGCGCGCCTCGTGACGTTCGGTGCCGAGGACGTAGAGCCCGCCTACCTCGGAGACCCCCTCGCCGAGCTTGATGTCAGTACCACGCCCTGCCATGTTGGTCGCGATGGTAACGGCGCCCCTCTCGCCGGCCTCGGCGATGATCTCAGCCTCCCGCTCGTGTTGCTTGGCGTTGAGGACGTTGTGCGGGATGCCACGCCGCTTGAGCAGGGCGGAGAGGCGTTCCGAGACGTCTACGGAGACGGTGCCGACGAGCACAGGCTGCCCCTTCTTGTTCCGCTCGACGATATCCTCGACGGTGGCCCTGAACTTGGACTTCTCGGACTTGTAGACGAGGTCGTCTTTGTCGTCCCTGATCATCTCCTTGTGCGTCGGGATGGAGACGACTTCCATCTTGTAGGTGTGCATGAACTCGTCGGCCTCGGTCGCCGCCGTACCCGTCATGCCGGAGAGCTTGTCGTACATCCTGAAGAAGTTCTGGATGGTGATGGTGGCGACGGTCTGGTTCTCTTCTTTGATCTCCACGCCTTCTTTGGCCTCTATGGCCTGGTGGAGCCCCTCGGAGTAGCGCCTGCCCTCGAGCACTCGCCCCGTGAACTCGTCGACGATGTAGACCTGCCCGTCGGTGACGATGTACTCGTCGTCTTTGTGGAAGAGCGTCTGTGCACGCAGGGCCTGGTTGAGGTGGTTGACGAGGTTGGTGTTTACGTCGTCGTAGAGGTTCTCCACGCCGAGGGCCTTCTCGACCTTCTCGACGCCGCTCTCGGTCGGGGCGACCTGCTGCTTCTTCTCGTCAACCTCGTAGTCCTCGCCTGCTCTGAGCCTGGGAACTATGGCGGCGAAACGATAGTAGATGTCCGCCGCGCTCTCGGGCATTCCCGAGATGATCAGCGGTGTACGCGCCTCGTCAACCAGGATCGAGTCCACCTCGTCCACTATCCCGAAGTTGAGCTCGCGCTGCACGAGCTGGTCGGTGGTCGTGGCGATGTTGTCCCTGAGGTAGTCGAAACCGAACTGCGCGTTCGTGCCGTAGGTTATGTCCGAGTGATAGGCGACCTTGCGCTCGTCGAAGTCCATGCTCTCCTGGACGAGGCCGACCTCCAGCCCGAGGAAGGTGTAGATCTCACCCATCCAGCCGGCGTCACGCCTTGCCAGATAATCGTTGACCGTGACGACGTGCACTCCCTTGCCCTCCAGGGCGTTGAGGTAGACGGGCATGGTGGCGGCGAGCGTCTTGCCCTCGCCTGTTTTCATCTCGGCGATCTTACCTTCGTGTAAAACGATACCGCCCATGACCTGCACGTCGAAGGGACGCATCCCCAGAGTGCGCCTGGACGCCTCCCGCACGACGGCGAAGGCCTCAGCCAGGAGGTCATCCAGAGTCTCCCCATTGGCGAGCCTCTCGCGAAACTCGTCGGTCTTCACCCGCAGATCCGCATCGCGCAGCTTCTCCATCTCGGGCTCGAGGGCCGAGACCGTCTCCACGCGCTGCTGGAGGGCCTTGACCTTTCGGCCCTCGCCCATCCTCAATATCTTCGTTAACAAGTTCGCCAAAACAAACTACCTCATCGTCGTGGTCGCACCGGACTACCGGGCAGGCTCAATGAGCCCGTAGTTTCCGTCACGACGCCGGTATACCACATTTATGTCGCCGGTATCGGCGCTCGTGAACACGTAGAAGTCGTGGTCGAGGAGCTCGAGCTGGAGGACCGCCTCCTCAGGGCTCATCGGCTTCATCTGGAACTGCTTGGACCTCACTATGCGCGTCTCGATCTCCTCTTCTTCCTCCACGATGAAGGGCTCCGCCGCGTCGGAAACCTCCGCAGGCGCGTTTTTCAACTGGCCCTGCCAGCGGTCGATCTGACGCCCCCTGAAGCGCTTGACCTGCCGCTCCAGCTTGTCCGACATCCTGTCGATGGAGGCGTACATGTCCTCCGAAGCCTCCCTGGCCTTCAGGACCGACCCGTTGATGAACAACGTCGCCTCAGCCACCTCGGCCTCGGGGATAGAGGGGTTCCGCTCGTGGATGAGCTCGATCTCGGCCCGCGAGGCGCTGCGCTCGGCGTCGAAGAACCGGGCGACCCGCTCCACCTTCTCCCACGCATACCGCTCCAGTGCCTCCGTAACCGGGATGTTGCGTCCCTTGACCAGTATTTCCATGTATTGCCTCCCTCCGGTCGGCTTTAGCCGTCAGGTATCAGCACTCAGCCATCAGGTGTCCGGTCCGAAACTGAAGAGCGTGCCGTAACACCTTCTATGCGGAGGACTGCTTCAACAGCAGGTTTCAGGTTTGGCCTCGGGGCATCAAACGCCACGGTCTTGCTGACTGCTGATGGCTGAAAGCTGATAGCTAACATGTCCTGCACAGACTCAACGCGTGAACCTCATTCGCCCCTGCACGGACGAGCGTTCCTGCGCACGCGCTCATCGTCGCGCCCGTGGTGAAAACGTCATCGACAAGCAGGACCTTGCCACAGATAGACTTCCTGGCCGAGTAGGCGCCAGCGACGTTGGCCCGCCTCTGGGCCGCCGATAGTTCGACCTGGTCCCGTGTGCTGCGCACGACTTTTAGTGTATCCGATACGGTTGCGTTTATCTTCTCGGCGACGCCATGCGCAAGCAGCTCGGCCTGGTTGAAGCCCCTCTTCCTGAGGCGAGAGCGGTGCAGCGGCACGGGCACTACGGCGTCGAAGCGAGTTTCGTCGAGTACCTGGAGCATCAGCGGCGCCGCCAGCTTCTCGACCACCCTTTTGTAACCGCGATACTTGAGGGCGTGGACGATCTCCTTCCCCACGCCATCGTATTTGAGCGGTGCCCTCGCGCTCTCGAAGCCGAAGTCCACGTTCTTGCACTGCTCGCAGACGAACGTCTCGAAGGCGGTGGGCAGCCCGCAACGCCCGCAGACAGGGTGTCCCACCAAGGGCAGCGCATCGAAGCAAGTGCGGCAGAGCACGTCGCTGGATCGCCGTCCGCAGCCGACGCAGCGCTGCGGGTAGAACAGGTCGGCAAGCGAGGCGACGTACGATTCGTACACCGGAATCTCCTTCAAGGGCGAGTGGGCCGGATCTTGAAGGTTGTCGGTCGGGGAGGTTAGAAGCTCAAACTGCGGGGAGAGACGACGATGCCGGGGCTGACGCGGATGCCCTGGTCGAGAACGTTCCCCTCGCCGACCACGCAGTTAGCGCCGAGGACGGAGAGGCCACGCACAATGGAGTTGGTGCCGACCCTGGCGCGCGGGCCTATGACCGAACCCCGAACCACAGCGCCTGCCTCTACCTCGGCGCCTTCGAGGAGGATGCTGCCCTCTACCACGGCCCCGTCTCCGATGACGCAGCCATTTCCCAGCGAGGAGCGGCCGCCGATCGTGGCGAGGTTCGAGATCCTGCACCCCTCGCCTATCGAGACGGGCGGCAGAAGCCTGACGTTCTTGCCACACCGGACTGATGGGTGTACGTCGAGGTACTCGAAGCCGTCCCTCGCGCCGACCGCGCCGGAGAGAACGTCGTGGGAGGCGGCAAGGTAGCTACGAGGCGTCCCAATATCCCGCCAGTAAGAGCTCGTGATGTGTGCCCGTAGTCTCCCGGCTTCCTGCAGCTCGGGGAAGATCTCGCGCTCGATCGAGACTTCGCGGCCGGCCGGGATCATATCCAGAACCTCGGGCTCGAGGACGTATACACCGGCGTTCACCAGGTTCGTCGTTACCTCGTCGGCGGCCGGCTTCTCAATAAAACGGTGGACAACCATCTCGTGGTCCACCTCGACGAGGCCGTACGCCGTCGGGTCCTCGACGCTGGTCAGGGTGATCGTCGCCAGAGCGTTCGAATTCTTGTGTATCTGTATCGCCGTGGCGAGGTCCATCCCGGTCAATACATCGCCGTTGACCACCACGAAAGTGTCGCCGTCGAGGTACGCCTGTGCGTTCTTGATGCCGCCTGCCGTCCCGAGGGCGTGGTCTTCGACCGCGTAATCCACGGAAAAACCCTCGAGGTCCTGCTGGCCGCAGAGGTAAGCCTGGATCGGGTCGGGCAGGTATCCCAGAGAGAGCACGGCCCCGTTGAGGCCGCCGTTGCGCAGAAAGTCCAGCATGTATCCCATGAAGGGACGGTTGCGGAGCGGCACCAGGGCCTTGGGAATATCGTATGTCACCGGCCTCAGCCGGGTCCCCTGACCACCGACCAGTACGACTGCTTGCATAAAGCTAGCTTACACCAGGCATCGATACAGGACCAATACGGAGTGGACGATCTGTCACTTCCTGACCCTCACAGCAGCCCGGAGGCCCCGACCAGCGCGGAGAGAGGGATGATGAGCAGACCGAAAAGGGTGGTGAGAACTGCGAGCACGTAGACGGAGAACCTCACGGCGCCGTTCCCCTTCGATCTCACCGTGTCAGA
>DASSJP010000067.1:0-12338 GCA_035691165.1 Rubrobacter sp. | reverse complement strand
ATCCGGCGGTGGAGGACGCCATCTGGGAGGGTATCAGGGAGTCCCTCCTTGGGAACAAGAGCGTGGAGAAGGCGCTTGAAGACACCGAAGCGGCGGCGAGGCGCGCTGCGGAGGGTGAGTAGTAGGATCTCGAATCGGGAGGATCTTGATGTCACAGGACAGAGTCATGGACCCTTCGTCGCGGAGGACCCTTGGCAGTACGGGCCTCTCCGTCTCTCCGGTGTGCGTCGGGTGCGCGCCGCTCGGGAACATGCCCGAGACTTTCGACTACGGGGTGGGCGAGGAACAGGCCCGCGAGACGCTCAGGGCCGTGTTCGAGAGCCCCATCAACTTCCTCGACACCGCTGCGGCCTACGGCGACGGGGAGAGCGAGCGTCGCATCGGCGAGGTATTGAAGGAGATGGGCGGCCTGCCAGATGACGTCGTGCTCGCCACCAAAGCCGACCGTGACCTCACGAGCGGCGACTTCTCCGGCGATCAGATTCGCCGCTCCGTCGAGCGTTCCTTGCGGCTACTCGGACTCGACAAATTACAGCTGGTCTACCTGCACGACTTCGAGTATCTGGACGAGCCAGGCCGCGAGCCCTTTGAATACATGATGGCACCTGGTGGCCCGGTCGAAGTGCTCACCGACCTCAGAGAACAGGGGGTTATCGAGCACCTCGGGGTGGCAGCCGGACCCGTGGATGGCCTGATCCGGTTCGCCCAGACGAATATATTCGAGGCCGTCATCACCCACAACCGCTACACGCTCGTCAACAGGACTGCAGGCCCTCTCTTCGACGTTGCCGCCGAGCATGGCGTGGCCGCCCTCAACGCAGCCCCCTACGGCAGCGGCATCCTCGCCAAAGGCCCCGACGCCTACGCCCGCTACGAGTATCAGGAAGCCCCGAAAGAGATGATCGAACGAGTTCGCGCCATGCAGGAAGCCTGCCGCGAGTTCGACGTGCCCCTCGCGGCAGCAGCCCTCCAGTTCTCGATGCGAGATCCCCGCATCGTCTCTACTATCGTGGGTATGACCCGCCCGGAGAGGGTTAAGCAGACGCTGGACCTCGCCGTATACCCCATCCCTGACGAGTTGTGGTACAGGCTGGACTCTCTTGCTTCCTCGGACGGCTAACGAGGCTGGGTAACATCCTCATGAGGTCTGTTCGCCTCGTCTACTACATCGTGCGGCCGGTGTGTACCTACAAGAGTGTCTCCACGAAGCTCGCATGCAGGCGGGTCTCAGAGGGCCGACAACAACGTTCCGAAAGATAGCTCATATGGAGGATGCGCCCTTCTCGTGTCGAGGTGTATGATGTAGGTCTTGATCTAGTTCTTACGTTGGCCAGGGCCCGGGTAGCTCCTCGTCCTCCTCACGAGAAGGGTGAGAGCACTTATGACAGCGTCCTCCAACGTCTTACGAGCATCGTTAGCGGCGGCGATCCTGGCTGCGGGTCTGCTGGTTCTGGTCGCCGCGGCGAACCCGGCGGGAGCTGCCTTCCCCGGCAAGAACGGCAAGATAGCCTTCGCAACCGTCACCGTGAACAGTACGGGTAGTAATTACGACATCTGGCGCATGAGCGCCAATGGCGGCACTCAGCAGCCCCTCACCAGTTCCTCGGGGATGGACACCGACCCTACCTACTCGCCCAACGGCAAGAGCATCGCCTTCCTAAGCAATCGCGACGGCACCACCGACGTCTGGCTGATGGACGCAACCGGCGGCTCGCAGAGGAGGCTCTTCGCCAACCAGATGAAGGACGAATACGCCCCGGCCTGGTCGCCGGATGGCAAGAAGATAGCGTTCGTAAGCAACGTCGATCCTTCAGGGAACGGCAACAACGTAGACCTCGAGGTCTACGTCTACGAGCGAGGCATCGGGCAGATAAGGCAACTCACCGACAACACGACCGACGAGAACCACCCGACCTGGTCGCCAAACGGCAGGAAGATCGCCTTCGTCTCAAGCCGGGACGGGGACGACGAGATTTTCACCATGAAACCCGACGGTACCCGCCAGAGGAAGCTAACCAATAACTCAGGTGTGGACGATTACGAGCCGGACTGGTCACCTGGCGGAGCCAAAATAGCGTTCACAAGCGACCGCGCGAACTTCGACGGAGAAGTCTACACTATGAACTCCGATAGCTCCGCACAGCGCAGGCTCACCTTCACCCAGGCGAGTAGCGAGCCTGCGTGGTCGCCGGACGGAACCAGGATCGCTTTCTTTAGCGCCCGCGACAACGAAAACAGCAACATCTACCGGATGACCTCCACAGGAGGTTTGCAGACTCCCCTCACAACGACCACGTTTTCAGACAATGACCCTAGCTGGCAACCGCTCCATTAGGCTAGAGAAGTAGCAGGCCGAAAGCGCCTGGGAGGCAGATCTCCAGAAGAGATAAGGCCGCGGGAACCGGCGCCGGCCTTATTCTCCCAAGCTCGCAGGATGCTACTGGCTGAGCCGTGGTTATCTGGTCTGCGCGCCGATGCAAAACCTTCCAGACTCCTTCTTCAGGTCGAAAGATCATCGCAGCCCGCAGAGCAATTGGGGTGATATCGTCCCTTGCACCAATCTTGGCCTTGAGTTGCTCTACCTCCACAATGTAGGCAAGCGCGGGAGTCACATACTTCGCTACGGTCTCAAAGCCAACGAACCTGCCATCGCGGCGAGACGTTGCTGCATGCTCCATTGTCTCAGCAATCTGCATCCATGCGCGACCCCGCCACGTGGGCTAGCGAGGCTTACGCGTGGCCTCCTTTCCCTAAGCGACGACACATTTGTTACCTGTAGCCGATGCTTCGTAGCTTCTTGCCTTATTCACGAACGTACTATAGTGGTGCGTTCTCGGAAGTGGCGCCAGTACGTCCTCGACACCAGATGACCAGACACAAGGCGTTCGGACGTCGAATATTCATGCAGCTCATCGTTTTCGGTGCGGCTCAGAGTGCGGTATCCCGTTTCAAGACGCCCGCCAAACATGCCCGGCCGGGTAGCCGTTTCGAGCGGCCATCGGCTCGGGTCACCGCCGTCGGCCCGCGCATCTCTTGGCGTTCTAGCTCATCAACTGGCCGCCGTTGACTTCGATGATCTCACCGACCAGATAGGCCGCGGCAGGAGAGGCGAGAAAAGCGACGACGCCTGCGGTCTCCTCGGGGGTGCCCTCGCGTCCCATGGGGATGGCGCTCTTCAGGCTCTCGCGTACGTCTGGGGGCGTGAAGCGGTCGTGGAAAGGAGTGGTTATGACGCCAGGGGCGACGCCGTTGACCAGGATGTTCTCGGAGACGAGCTCCTTGGCCATCGCGCGGGTGAGGGTGCTCACGCCGCCCTTGGCCGTCGCGTAGGCGACAGAGCCGGGGCCGCCGCCGTTGCGGGCGGCGATGGAGGTCATGTTGATTATTCTGCCCCCTCCCTGCCGCTTCATCATCGGCAATACGGCCCGCGAGACCAGGTAGACGCTCTTAAGGTTGACATCCATTACCCGATCCCAGAGGTCCTCGGTCATCTCGGAGAGGCTACGGCGTTCGATCAGGGACCCCGCGTTGTTTACCAGGACGTCGAGCCTCCCATGTCGGTCCTCTATCTCCCCGACCATCCGTTCGACTTCTCCAGCGTCAGACACGTCGCCCCCGACGAGCGAAGCCTCCCCTCCGGAAGACCGTATCTCCTCGACAACCTCCCGCGCCTCGTCCTCGCTCGCGTTGTAGTGGACGACTACCCTTCGCCCCCCTTCGGCGAGCGCAACGGCGACGGCGCGCCCGATCCCCGTGCTGCTCCCCGTCACCCACGCGACCTCTTTCGAGAAAGCCATGCGCCCGTTACCTCCCTGTAACCTCTCTACTCTATAATTGATGCTCCGGTAACATAATAGTTCCGATCGGGGAAAACAACGCGGGAGATCGCGTCCCTTTCTACACGCTGCATGGCAGACTTACCGTCGATCTCGATGGCGTCTAGTAGACCGCCGGTGCGTAGATGCTCAACGTTTGCAGGGGACGGTCTCCTGCGCTCTTGATCTCGTGCGCCTCTCCGGCCTCGATGAGCAGGAGGGAACCAGCGCCGAGATCGCGTTCCGTTCCCTCCACGACCGCGCTGCCGTCCCCGGAGATCACGTACAGCCACTGGTCGCTCTCAGGATGGCGGTTGTCCGGCCCTCCTGTGGACGTGCCCGGCGCGAGCACCATCGTCGCTGCCTGCGAGCGTTCAGTCCCGGCCAGGATATCGAATCCGGACGAGGGGTCTAATCGTACTAGCTCCACGCTGAACCTCCCGGAGTACGGACGCAATACTTGCAAAAAGGTGCCACGACAATGATCTGGGCGAGCCGGTTGTCGTCTATCCGACGAGCTTTCTGAAGGAGGAGATTATCTCAGGCAGGGGTGTCTCTTTGGGTATTGCGGCATCGGCCCCGGCCTTCGAAGCGGCTTCCTCGATATCGTCCCTGGCGCTGAGGACGGCTATCGGCGTCTCAGGGTGATGTCGCCTCAGTTCGGGGACGAGTTCGGTCCCTTCGCCGTCGGGGAGTACAAGGTCGAGCACCACAAGGTCGAACGACTCGCCGCCACGGATCAAGCCCCTGCCCTCCTCCAGCGTGCGGGCCAGGGCGACCTCCGTACCGTCCACCTTCTCGAGCACGAGCTCAAGGGCCTGCGCGAAAGCCGAGTGGTCCTCTATGATCATCACGCGCTTCATCGCGACACCTCCGCGCCAATCCCCTGTCTTATAACCAATCAAGCACAACCCTAACGGAGATCGAGCATAGCGTAAATCGTGCAAATGAACCAAGTGTGGAGAATAACAGACGATGGGGCCTCTTGAAACGGGCGATTCTCGTGGGAGGATCTCCTGCCTCGTGTCTCAGCCAGCGTCGTCCGCCCTCTCGAAGACGCGTAAGACACCTGAGTCGTCCTCCCCGCCCAGCCCGAGCGAGGACCCCGCCTCGTAGAGACGGTGCGCGGCGTCGGCGAGCGGTGTCCTGAAACCCCTCTCCCCCGCAGCCTCGCGCACCAGCCCCATGTCCTTGACGAAGATATCAAGGGCGCTCTTTGCAGGGAGGAACTCTCGCTCAAGCATACGCTCTCCCCTGTCTTCGAGCATAAAGGAGTTGGCCGCGCCGTGCCGGATCGTCTCGAAAACCGTCCTGGGGTCGAGGCCGAGCGCCTCAGCATAAGCGAGTGCCTCTGCCGCAGCAGCGATGTGCACCCCGCAAAGCAACTGGTTGACCAGCTTCACCGACTGCCCGTCCCCCACCGACACGCCACAATGCGCGACCGTGGACCCCATCGCCTCGAGCACGGGCCGGAGCTCCTCGAACACGTCTTTCGGACCGCCCGCCATGATGAGCAAATCTCCCCGCTCGGCCCGCGCCACCCCGCCACTGACGGGAGCGTCGAGCAGCAGCACCCCACGCTCGGCCAACCGTCCTTCGAGCCCGCAGACCGCCTCGGGTCCGACCGTGCTCATGACAACCACGGCTGATCCTGCCGACATGGCTTCGGCGGCGCCCTCCCTTCCGAAAAGGGCGTCCTCCGCCTGCCCCGCGTTCACGACCATAAGGACGAGCGCGTCTACTCCGTCTGCCGCTTCCCCCGGTGAACCAGTGCTCGTGGCCCCCGCATCGACCAGGGAACTTGCGTTCTCGGGGCGTACATCGAACACCGAAAGATCGAAACCGGCAGAGACGATTCTCTTCGCCATCGGGGCGCCCATCGCCCCGAGCCCTATAAACCCAACGCTCTGCATCTATCCCTCCCTGAGGATCTCTATGACCCTGGCCAGAGAGTCCTCCTCGCCCACGTTGCCGGCGAAGATGACGTAGGGCAGACCCGGAAAGGCGCTGTCCTCGGGCAGGATCCAGACGGATATTATGCCAGGGAGCATCTGGCCTGCGACCTCGGCCCTGCGTACCCCGAGACCGCGGGTGCCGACATCGCTCGACGTAATGCCGCCCTTCGCCACCACGAACGCGAGCGGCAGATCCCTGTCCACCCGGCGCATCACCTCGACCAGCGCCTCGGAGACCGAAACCCCGACCTCGAACCCAGTCGCGCCGCCGCGCACGACCTCCCTGCTCGTGTACACCACCACCTCGGCTTCGATGAGTTCCCTGTTGACCGCAGAAACCACCCTGTCCAACTCCGCGTCCCGCTCCTCGGCGTCGAGCAACCGAGGCACCGAGAGCTCGACGGAGCGTACTCCATCAAGCGCGAGTGCTTGCTCCAACTGGCGCGTGGTCATCTCCACGTGAGACCCAACGAGCACAAGCCCGTGACCCTGCCGCGGACGGCGCCCGTAAAGCTCCTGCGCGCCGAGAGGTCCCTTCTCGGAGATACCGCCGCGTACCCGCACGAAAGAAGGTCCCGTGCGATAGAGGAAGCGTTTACCCCTGTCCTCCGCGTCGAGCAGGCCCAGCACGAAGACTTCGAGGTCTGCGTATGAGGCCGCGTTCACCACGACGGGACGGCCACCGCTTACGCCGAGCAGGATCTCAGCGACCCGCCTCGGCCCGCCCCCCCTGATGTCCGAAAGTCCCACGCTTGAGACCTCCGAGGCACGGACGCGTCCGGCGGTCTTCTCCTCGACCCACGCGGCGAGGTTCGAGGAGGAGTAGCCGAAGCTGGCGTCGCGGGCGAACTCCGTCTCTCCCGTGGGCACGAGCCTCTCTCCCCGGCGCACCCAGTGGATGTCGTCAATGGTGAGCCGTCCGGCCTCGAGGTAGCAGGGACAGAGGATGACGCCGTCGAAGTCCGGGCCGAGCCCTTCCTCCAGCGCATCCGTCTCCGCCGGGTAGTGGCCGCGCAGGGTCGAGTCGCCGCGGCTGACCACGGCGAACCCTGTACCTATCTCCTCCGCCGCCGCAGCGAGGTTCGTCGAGATCCCACGGTTCATCCCGGCTGCTTCCTGCTCGGGGAAGCTGCGCGAGTTGGTCAGTACGTAGAACGTCGAGGATGGTTGTTCGAGTGCCCAGAGCAGGTCTTCTGTGGACCACGTGGTCAGAACGGGGACGCCGTGTACGGTCTGGGTGCCTGTCGGGTCGTCGTCCAGGACGGCGAGACGGCGCCCGCTCTCGCTGATCTTCTGCCTGATCCTCTCCAGTGCGTCAGGGACCCTGAGCTCCGGCGGCTGCGAGGCCAGATACTCCGCGGCATCCACGGCGGGAACGTGGTCTCCGGCGGGGCTCATGGCCTCTCCTGTCTCATCGTCCTGGACGGCATGTTCCCGCCGTCCATCCCATGCCTCTTAGAAGCTACCGGCGTTGAGGAGAGTGATCGAGCGCCCGTCCTTGCTGGTCGTGGTCTTAGGAGTCGCGGCACCCTTGATTGCTCCCTCGACCGCAGCAGCGCTTGCGCCGGTGTGGGTCGAGAGGTACAGGGCGCCGGTGCCACCCGTGTGCGGGGAGGCCATCGAGGTGCCCGACATCGTCGTCGTGCCGCCGCCCTTCCTCGTTGACAGGATGCTCTCCCCGGGAGCCCAGATGTCCACGCAGGAGCCGTAGTTGCTCCACGAGGTTTCCTGGTCTGCCGAGTTCGTCGCCGCGGTCGTCATGACGCCGTTAGTCGTCCCTGCTCGGGCCGGCGAGTGACCGCAGGCGTCGGCCTCGTCGTTGCCAGCGGCCAGGGAGTAGAACACACCGCTAGCTGCTGAGTCCCTCACCGCCTTGTCTAGTGCATTGCTCGCGCTGCCGCCGAGGCTCATGTTCGCTATCGCAGGCTTCGCGGCTTTCGCCGTGACCCAGTCTACGCCTTTGATCACACCCGAAGTGCTGCCCGAGCCTCCGCAACCGAGCACCTTCACCCCTGTCAGCGGGGCGCCGGGAGCCACACCGACAACGTCTATCGTGTTGTCCCGTGCCGCCACCGTTCCTGAGACGTGCGTGCCGTGGCCGTTGCAGTCCCTGTTGGGCCCACCGGCGAAGTTGACCTGCCCGACGACGTTGAGATCAGCATGGGTATCATCTATGCCTGTGTCTATGATGTAGGCGTTTACGTTGGAGACAGACCCTGTACCGTCCCCGGCCTTCGTCGAGCTCAGGTCTGCTTCTATCTTGTCAATGCCCCATGGCAACCTCTGGGCCACGGTCTTCATCGTCCCGTCGCGCTCGACGTAGTCAACCCTCTTATCGGCGCGTACCTCGGCCACGCGAGAGTTCGGGACCACGACCGAGAATCCCTTGAGGGCGCTGCGGTAGACGAAACCGACCTCGGCGTTGTTGCGGCGGGAGATCTCAGCCGCCACCTGCCCAGGGGAATCCACGCCGTCCTTGAGCACCACGATGTAGCGGCCCGAAGCGTTATCATTGGGCGGCTGCGTCAGAGCCATCCCTGCGGACAAAAACACCATCGCCCCAACAACCGCACACAAGATAACAACCCGTCTCACAACCGCTCCCCTCTCTGTGTATGCCACAAAAGCAATTCTTGGCAAGACACTACTATAACATCTCGCAACATCCTGCTTGCCCCGTCTGTTCACTCTAGGTTCCCGAGGAAAGGCTCCTCCGATCAGGTGTAGCTTTGGACCAGCACAGCGTCGATTCGATCAGTGGTTGTGGCGGGGTGTTTTCGCGGCTATTCCCCTGTACTTGAGCGCGGCTTCGAGGACACCGCCACCATCGAGCTGGTCCACCGAGGCGCGGTAGATCTCCTGCCAGGGCGTCTGGCTCTCCGGAAAGGCGGGGATGCCTTCCTCCCGCTTGCGGCGTTCTATCTCCTCGTCGGAGACAAGCATGTCGCAGCTTCTGGCGCCCAGGTCGATCCTGATAATGTCGCCCGTACGTAGCCAGGCCAGGCCGCCGCCTGCGGCGCTCTCTGGGGCGGCGTTCAGGATCGAGGGGCTGTCGGAGGTTCCTGACTGCCTGCCGTCGCCTATGGTGGGCAGGGTGTTGATCCCACGTTTGATAAGCGCGTCCGGCGGCTGCATGTTGACGACCTCGGCTGAACCTGGCCACCCGATAGGTCCAGCACCCCGAATCACCAGAATGGAGCGCTCGTCGATGTCCAGGTCCTCATCGTTGATGCGGTCGTGGTAGTCCTCCGAGCCGTCGAATACCACGGCTCGACCTTCGAACACGCCCTCGTTGCTGAGGTAGCGTTCGCGGAACTCGTCGGAGATAACGCTCGACTTTATGATCGCGAAGTCGAAGAGATTACCCGAGAGGACGAGGAACCCTGCGTGCTCCTGCAACGGCTCGTCGTAGGCCGCGATCATCTCTCGGTCCGTACTCTCGCGCCCGGCGACGCTCTCTGCCAGCGTCCTTCCCGTGACGGTCTGAGCCTCGCCGTCGATCTTGCCCGCCTTCAGGAGCTCGTTGACGACGGCTGGCACGCCGCCTGCGCGGTGGAACCGCTCGCCAAGGTACTTGCCCGCTGGCTGCATGTTGACGAGCAGCGGCACGTCGAAGCCTTGCTCCCAGTCGGAGGGTTCGATCTCGACTCCTGCGTGTCGCGCCATGGCCATGATGTGCGGCTGGGCGTTGGTGGAGCCGCCGATAGCCGTGGTCGCCACGATCGCGTTCAGGAAGGCCTCGCGCGTCAGGATCTTCGACGGACGCAAATCCTCGTAGGCCATCTCGGCGATGCGCTTCCCCGTGTCGTATGCCATCTGTCCGCGTTCGCGGTACGGGGCGGGAATCGCCGCGCACCCAGGCAGGGAGAGCCCGAGCACCTCGGCCAGGGCGTTCATGGTCGAGGCAGTACCCATCGTGTTGCAGTGGCCCGCCGACGGCGCCGAGGCAAGGGCCGTCTCGTAGAATTCCTCCTCGTCGATCTGGCCCGCCGCCAGCCTCCTTCGACTCTTCCAGATAGCCATGCCCGAACCCACCAGCTCGCCCTCGAAGTAGCCGTCGAGCATCGGGCCGCCCGAGAGCACGATGGCGGGGATATCCACCGTCGATGCGGCCATGATCGCGGCCGGCGTCGTCTTGTCGCAGCCCGTGGTGAGCACGACGGCGTCCATGAAGTAGCCGTAGAGGATCTCGACCAGCCCCAGATAGAAGAGGTTGCGGTCCAGCGCGGCGGTCGGCCTGCGGCAGTTCTCGTTGATGGGATGAACGGGGAACTCCATAGGGATGCCGCCTCCGTCGCGAATCCCGTCGCGCACGCGGCCAGCGAGCTCCAGGTGGTGCCTGTTGCATGGTGAGAGGTCGCTGCCGCTCTGTGCGATACCAATTACGGGCCTGCCCGAGCGCAGTTCGTCGGGTGTGATCCCATAGTTCATGAAGCGCTCGAGGTACAATGCGGTCTGGTCCCTGCGGTGGGGATCGTCGAACCAGTCGCGCGAGCGGAACCGGCGCGCTGGCCGGCCGTTATCTGAAGCCATGATGAATATCTCCTTGTGGCAGAAATCTTTTCCCGAAGCCGGCTACGTTCTCGTCGGTGTAGTCATAGGTCCGGCAGTAGTTCGCCTCGACCGCTGTCCATACGTCGGCGATCCTCCCATTCATCAGAGTCACCGGTGCGGCCAGTGGCGAGGGTCAGCGTCAAGGAGTTCTTGCATCTCTCCTTCCGCCAGAGGTTCGGAAAGGTAATAGCCCTGGACCAGATCGCAATCCAGCTCTCTAAGCCGTTCGAGCTGCTCGGCGGTCTCCACGCCCTCGCCGATCACCGTCAACTCGAGGGCGTGTGCGAGATTTATCGTCCCCGATACGATCGCCGCGTCTCCCCAATCCTTGCCGAGTCCGGAGATGAACGAGCCGTCGATCTTCAGTGAATCGACGGGCATCAGCTTCAGGTACTTCAGGCAGGAGTATCCCGTTCCGTAATCATCGATGATAAAGCTCACCCCCAGATCCTTCATCTTCTGCAGTTTGTCCATGGCGAACTCCGCGTCGTCCATAACGGCCCGCTCCGTGATCTCTATGACAAGGGCGCCGGGATCCAACCCTGTATCCTGCAGGACTTTGGGGATCAGGTCAGCCTGGTGGACGAACTGGCTAGCCGAGAAGTTCACGCTCATCAGGAGTGACCTGTCGGGATGCTGTTCGCGCCACTCCTTGGCCTTCCGGCAAGCCTCCTCGAAAACCCTTCGCCCGACGGGACGGATCAAGCCCGTCTCTTCCACGATCTGGGCAAATTCCTCGGCGACGACCAAACCCCTTTCCGGATGATTCCATCGCGCCAGCGCCTCCACGCCCCTGATGGCGCCGCTTTTCAGGTCGATGATCGGCTGGTAGTGGACCAGGAACTCCTCGCGTTCCACGGCGCGTCTGAGCTGGTTCTCTATCTCCATGCGTTCGGACACCCTGGTGTTCATGCTCGGGCTGAAGATCTCGTAACCGTTCTTGCCACGCCTCTTCGCCGTGTACATCGCCAGGTCAGCCCGGCGCAGGACGTCCTCCGGCCTTCCCTGGTTAGGGTCTTCGTCCCTGGCAGGGCTGCAATCGGTGATGCCTATGCTGGCGCTCGCGAAGATCTCTCTTCCACCGAGTTGGAACGGCACCTGCAACCTCTCCAGGACCCGTGCGGCAACCCGCTCGGCCTCGTCGCCGGCTGTCGGCGACTCGAGCAGCACGGCGAACTCGTCCCCGAAGAGCCGGGCTACCGTATCTCCCGGTCTTACGCATGATCGCAGGCGTTCTGCGACCTGGGTGAGTAGCAGGTCCCCGCTCTCGTGCCCCAGAGAGTCGTTGACGATCTTGAAGTCATCCAGGTCGACGAAGAGCACCGACGCATGGCCATCCCCCCTTCGCGCCCGCGCGAGGGTGTGCCCGAGCCTGTCCAGGAACAGCGCCCGGTTTGGCAGACCTGTGAGCGAGTCGTGGAAAGCCTGGCGGGCGAGCTCCTCCTCGAGCGCCTTGCGCCCTGTAACATCACGTACCACGCAGCACACGGCCTCCTTGCCGCCGTACGGGATCAAGGTCGCGCTTACCTCGACTTCCAGCAATCTTCCGTCTTTTCGACGATACTTGCGCTCGCCGACGAAGCGCTTCTCCTCGATCAGGTGCCGCTGGACGTTCAGGTCGATGTCCTCAACGTCGTGTGCGACGAAGTCGTAGATCTTCATGCTCAGCAGTTCGTCGCTGCCGTACCCTAGCAGGTCCTCGAAGGCGGCATTGGACTCGAGGACTTGCTTGGTCTCGGGGTCGAACAGGTAGATGGCCTCCACGCTACGCTCCACGACAGCCCTGTAACGCTCCTCGCTCTCCTTGAGCGCCCTCTCCGCCACTTTGCGCTCGGTGACGTCCTCCACCATGCCTACCATGAACCACGGACCGCTGGTACCCGGAACGCTGGAGCTGGTCAGCCCTCCCCACATCAGGCTCCCGTCTTTCCTGACGAAGCGCTTCTCCAGATGGAAACGGTCTATGTCGCCGGCGACGAGCTCCTCGAAGCGCTCCACGTCCGCAGACACATCC
>DASSJP010000066.1:0-10393 GCA_035691165.1 Rubrobacter sp. | reverse complement strand
CACGGGGCGGTCTGGATCACCTTCTCCCCCGACCTTCCGCAGGATCAGGTGAACGGGCTGCGGAACATCGCCCAGAGCCAGTCATACATCCTGGTCAGCCCCTATTCCGACCTTCCCGATAACGCCCCAGTCGTCGCCTCGGCCTGGGGCAAACAGGTCCTCCTGGACGGCCCTGACGACCCCGACCTGGAGAGCTTTATCAACGCTTACCGTCAGGGCCCGCAGACCCCGGAGCCGGGCGCAGTCTGTACAGGAGGCACGAGCGCAACCCAATAACAACCTGCGCCTCCAAGCTCTCCTCGCGAGGCTGTACTACAACCACGCTCAAGGACTCTCAGTTCAGATGTCAGGTGATGCCTCTATCAGTCGCGCCGGACGACGCCCTGGCGCCAGGCGTAGACGGCTGCCTGGGTACGGTCGGCGAGGTGCAACTTCGAGAGAATGTTCGAGACGTGGCTCTTGACCGTCTTCTCGCTCACGTAGAGGCGGGCGGCAATCTCCGAGTTGTGCAGTCCTTCGGCGATCAGCTTGAGGACTTCCAGTTCCCTGTCTGAGAGGTCGTGGAAGACGTTTGGCTCGGTGCGCCTGGCGCCGTGAAGCTCCCTGACCACGCGGGCCGCGACGCGGGGGTGCAGCACGGCCTCGCCCGCTGCGGCCTTGCGAACGGCGTCTGCGAGTTCGTCCGGGCCGATCTCCTTGAGGACGTAGGAGAGGGCGCCGGCCCGGATCGCGGGGAAGACATGCTCGTCGTCGTGGTAGGAGGTGAGCATCACGACGTTCGTGCGCGGCGATCTCGCCACGAGACGTCGCGTCGCCTCCACGCCGTCCATCCCAGGCATGATCAGATCCATCAAAGCGACGTCGGGAGCATATTCAGCGGCGAGCTTCACGGCTTCCTCTCCGCCTCCGGCCTCGGCGACCACGCTAATATCGTCCTGCGTCTCGAGGAAGGCGCGCACCCCCTGCCGAACCAGCGCGTGATCGTCAACCAGCAAGACTGTGATCGGCTCGCTCATACTTTGTTTCCCTTCTCGGATGGAACAGGACAGACGCATTCCACCCGCGTTCCTTTGCCGGGCGCGCTCTCGACGTTTACGTATCCGCCAAGCCTGACGAGCCGCTCGCGCATGCTCTGGAGGCCGAAGCCCGCGCCCGGACCACGAGCGGTGTCGAAGCCGCGGCCGTCGTCCGCGACGCGCAGGGTGATGGTGCCCGCCGTGTAGGTAAGGTCTACATCCACGTGCCCGGCTCCGCTGTGCCTGGCGACGTTCGCCAGGGCCTCCTGGGCGACACGGAAGAGCGCCTGTTCGACTTCAAGAGGAACTTCGCGCTCGCCCTGGACGCGGAAATCGGCGGGAATCTCGGCCCCTTCCGACCAGCGGGCGACGTAATCTCGTAGGGCAGCTGCGAGCCCCTTCCCTTCGAGGGCGGCGGGACGCATCTCCTGGATCAGGACGTTCAGCTCCTTCTGTGCCTGGCGCACCAGATCTTCGGCCTGGGAGAGGTGGGACTCTGCTGAGGTCGTGTCCTTTTCGATCAGGGCTCGGGCTGCGGCGATCTGGAGCGAGGTCGCGAAGACCTGCTGCTTGACGGAGTCGTGCAGGTCGCGGGCGAAGCGGTTGCGGGCTTCGAGGGTCGCGAGCTCGCCCCGCGCCTGGAGCAGGTTTTCCAACTCCGCCGCCATGCTGTTGAGCTCGCGACTGAGCTGTCCGAGCTCGTCCTTCGAGCGGTCCTTGGTCGTTACTGAGAAGTCGCCCCGGCTCCATGACCGCGCCGCGCGGGCGAGACGACCTATGCGCCGCGTCAGGCTCCAGGCCGTAAAGAAGCCGAAGATGGCACCCAGCAAGGCGGCAGGTATCGTCAGGAAGGTCGCGCTGGCGCCGATAGCCACGAGAAGCGGACCCGTAAGGTTCGGCATCCGCAACGTGAAAACCAGTACCCCGGCGACGTGACCTTTCTTTCCTTCAATGGGCGTGACGGTGACCACCTGCCCATTGGCATTCGAAGAGAGGCGGCCTGAGTTCTCTTCTCCATCGAACGCCGCGTTCACGAGCGGCTTCAGGCGGGGGATGCTACCAGCATCGAAGTGCTTCCCTTCGGGGAAGTGCTGCATCTCAGGGACGGAGACCAGTAGACGGCGTCTGTCGTCGACCACGAAAAGGGCGCCCTGGTCCCCTGTATAGCTTCCGAAGTCCGGGGGTGCTGGTCCACGGTCAACCCCGCTAGGGTCGGCGAAAGTGCCGAGTTTCTCTCGTATGCCTTCGACATCAGGGGGGTTCTGGCTCAGGGGTTTCTCCAGGCGCGGTGCTACTTCATCCCTGACGTTCTGCCCGACCAGCCTCGGCAGGAGGGGCGAATTGAGGAAGACGACCACCAGGCCAGCGAGGATCAACTCCAGCGCGAGCAGCGTTACCGCGGCCACGAGGGTATAGCTGAGCGTCAGCTTCCACCGCAGCCGCCGGAGCGCGAAGATCTCACCAAGCATTATCGTTTCCCATGACTACTGCAAGTTTAGTCCCGCATCCGACGGAGCGCATCGGTCGGGCGGCGTAACGAGCGTCGGTCTCTGGAACGAATGGGAGGGTCCGCGCGGACCCTCCCTAACCTCTCTACTCGTATCGCAGCGCCTCGGCAGGGTAGACCTTCGAAGCCCCGCGGGCGGGGAGGAAGGTGGTGAGGAGCGAGGCGGCGTACGAGAAGGCGACGACGAGCGCAAGGGCGAGCCAGGGCACCTGGTAAGTTGCGCCGGCGATGTCCTCGCTCAAGGAGTCTATGAGCCCGCCCGAGAGCGCGGCGCCAAGGGCGACGCCGAGCCCGATGCCGAGCAGGGCTATAAACGACGACTCGAGGAGGAAAGCGAGGCGCACCTGGCCCTTCTGGAAACCCAGGGCCCTGAGCATCCCGATCTGCTGCCTGCGCTCCACGACCGAGCGGGCCGCGATGACGCCGAGAGCGGCGATGCCGACGAGGAGGCCGAGCCCCATGAAACCCGTGAGCAGGTTGTTCAGGATATTGTTCGTCGTTGCTGAGTCCAGGATCTCCTGCTCGAGAACCGTGGCCTGCAGGCCGTTGCGGGCGAAGCCCTCTTCCAGGTCTCTGGCCGTGGCCGAAGCGCTCGCGCCGTCAGCGAGCTCGAACATGTAGCTCTGGGGCGGGATCGGCGCGCCTGCCAGAGAGTCCAGCGTCTTCTGCGATGTCATGACGTTGCCGGCGTAGAAAGCAGCGTCATCGACGACCCCGATCACACGCAGGTTCCTCTCCTCACCGGACTTCGGGTCCCTGACGTGGATGTACAGGTCGTCAGGAAGCGCCTTGTCCTCCTGGTAAAAGCCACTGAGCTTGAGAGGGGGCTCCTCGTCACCCACGTCGAAGCTCGACCTTGTGGGCGCTAGTGAAGCAGAAATCACTGATACGTTTTGTTCGGTCTGGAGTGCATTCCATACCTCCCGAGATGAGTCGTACCCCGCGGCGGTGACGTTGAAGCCGTAGCCGACGTTCTGCGTGTATCCCGCGTCCGCGCCCTGCACGACGAGGTCCTTCATCTCTCGGTCCGTCCCCTTCTGCTTGACCTTCACAGGGAGGTTGGAGGTGGAACCGACAGCAGAGATGTCTGCTGGGTCAACGCCCTTCGTGTGCTTCAGGGCGCTCTCCATGTCTGAGACCGGGGCCGTGTAGCCGGCGTCGGCGCGGATGTCGAAGCCACCGGAGAGCCGGTCGGTGTCGTCGTAGATACCGCTGATCGACGTCGTGATAAAGCTCATCGTCACGATGGTGAAGACGACCAGCGAGAACATCGCGAGCGTCATGCCCGTGCGGAAGCGGTTCTGCATCGGATAGGAGACGGCGGTCTTCAGGACAGGAGGAAGCCCGCGTATGCGTCCGAAGACGGCGACGATGGAGCGGAGCAGCAGATCGGAGTTGTAGATGACCACCCACACTGCCCCGATGACGATCATGATCCCCGAGATGAAGAAGAGGTCTATTCCCTGCGTCATCTCCGGCGGCGCGAAGTCGTAAGGCAGGAGCCACAACGCGAGCAGCCCGAGGCCGGCCAGCGAGAACGAGATGCGGTCAGGCAGGCGGAAGATGCGCGCAACGAGCGCGGCCCCGACGATCAGGAGCGAGATACCGAGCATGTAAAGGCCCATCTGGTCGGCCTGGAGACCCTGCCAGACGAGGAAGGCTCCTGCGAGCGGGGTCGCGAGCGCCAGTAAGATGCCTTTGACGCTGCGGCCCTGTGTGTCGGGTTCAGGGATGTCTCGGATGGCCCGGATCACGTTCAGACGGCTCACACGCCAGGAGGAGAGGAGTACGATCAGGAAGGTCAGGACCATGCCGAGCAAGAACGCGATGATCACGTTCTGCGGGCTGGTGGCGAACGCTATCTGGAAACTGAACTCGTCGAACTGCGCGAAGGCCGCCCCGATGACCTTTACCATCACCCAACCGACCCCGACACCGGCCATGCTGCCGATGGCCGAGGCGACTACGGCGTAGAGCGCTCCCTCGAAGGCGAACATCCGCATCAGGTGTCCGCGCTGCATCCCGACACCGCGGGCGATGCCGAGCTCGTGCTTGCGCTCGGCGGCGAGCATCACGAAGATCAGGAAGATCAAAAGTATCCCGGCGGCCGTGGAGAACTGGCCGAAGAGCAGGAAGATGCTCGAGATGTTCTTCCCGACGTCGTCGGCCTGCTTGAGCGCGTCTTTCTTCAGTGTATCCGCCCTGAGATCGTTTCCTTTGAGTAGCGGTTTCAGCGCCTCGACGGTTTCGCTCGTGTGCGCACCACCATCGACCGCTGGCCCCTGGTGGGTGATGATGACCTCGTTGATCCTGCCTTCGTTGCCCGTGAGCTTCTGCAACTCTGCGAGCGGCATGACCATCGACGTGTCGGATGCGGGGTTGGCGCCGCTCTCGTAGATGCCGGCGACCTCGAGCTTCGCAGGCCGAGCACCGAGTACGGCCCGTAAGTCGTCTCCCTTCTTCACGTCCAGGTTCTTCGCCGTCTCCGCGCTTATGTAGACCTCGTTCTTGGAGAGGTCGTCGAGGGAGAGCGTTGCTCCTGACGCGGTCCTGGGATGGTCGAAAGCATGCATCGAACCCTCGTCTATGCCGAGCACGTCAACCTGCGGTTCGGAGAGGTCGTTCCGAGATGCGAGGACAGGAATCGTCTCGGAGATCAGGGGTGCTACCCCGGCGACCTGCTCGTCGCCGGAAAGCCTGTCTCTGATCTTCTGTGTGACATCCTGGTCGAAGTAGGTCGGGCGCGCCGCCGGTCCCGCGAACTGGCCCGAGGAAGCTTCGGGCGCGTCTGGTTTCACCGCAACGTCCACCTGCCCGATGTTCTGGAGCGCCTGGACCCTGAGCGAGTTCGTCAGTGTGTCGCCCGTGGTGAAAGAGGCGGAGAAAAGCATGGTCGCGAGCATCAGGCCGATCACTATGAGGACCGACTGGCTCTTGCGGCGGGGAATATTCCTCACAGCCATCTTGAAAGCGACCCTGTTTCGGAGGGCTGAGAGGACAATGGTTACGGCCCCCACGCCGAATACGGCGAGGAGGACCCACATGAGCTGCTGCGTCGGAACGCCGAAGAGTGTGTCCATCTTCTATCCCTCCTTCCCGTTAGGAGCGTCGCTCGCGATGCGTCCGTCGCGCATGCGGACCGTGCGGTGGGCACGGGCAGCGACAGCGGCGTCGTGGGTGACGAGGACGAAGGTCTGCTGTTGCTCCTCGTTCAGCCGGACGAGGAGGTCCATGATCCCCTTCGACGTCTCGGAGTCGAGGGCGCCTGTCGGCTCGTCGGCCCACACGATATCCGGCTCGTTGACCAGCGAGCGGGCGACGGTCACGCGCTGCTGCTGGCCGCCGCTCATCTGGGCGGGGCGTTTCTTCGCCTGGTCAGCGAGCCCCACCATTTCCAATGCCTCTTCGGCGCGGGTACGGGCAGCCTTCGGCTTCGCGCCGGCCACGAGGAGCGGCAGCTCGATGTTCTCGACCGCGGAGAGGACCGGGATCAGATTATACGACTGGAAGATGAAACCCATCCTCTGGGCCCTGAAGCGGGTCCGCTTCCTGTCCGACATCTTGCTGATCGGGTCACCCCCGATCAAAACCTCTCCCCCGTCCATGTCATCGAGACCTGAGAGGCAGTTGAGCAACGTCGTCTTGCCACTGCCGGACGGTCCCATGATGGCGACCATCTCGCCGCGCCGGATCCCAAGGTCCACCCCTTTGAGAGCGTGGACCCGCAGGCCATTTGACGCGTACACCTTCTGCACGCCGGTGGCCTCGATCATGAACTCCTCTGTCTTGGGATCGTGCACGAGACTTCCTCCTCGCTCGGTCGAAACGGGCTCTTCCCGCTTGAGCACGACTTCCTCCTCTGCCGCCTACAAACTACGGGGCTACTCTATGAGGGTTTCCGAGCGGATACATCGGGCCGCGGGTTGAAGTTTGCTAGGTCTGTGGGCGTAGCGTTCGTTGTGGACCCGGTGGACGAGTGCGACAATGGCGCGGCACTTCGACCGTTGGGACCTTGACTTGCTCCGCACCGTGACCGCAACACGCTATGTGACGCCCCTGCGCGAAGGCGGCTCGCTTCCCGCAATCGTCGAGGCCGACGACCTCGGGACCTATGTACTCAAATTCCGCGGGGCTGGACAGGGCCGGAAGGCCCTGGTGGCAGAGCTCGTGGCGGGTGAGATCGCACGCCACCTCGGCCTTCTGGTACCGGAGGTCGTGCTTGCCTACCTCGCCCCGGAGCTGGGGCGCTCGGAACCTGATCCTGAGATCCAGGACCTCCTGAAAGCGAGTCCCGGCCTGAACCTGGCCCTTGACTACCTCCCTGGCTCGCTTGGCTTCGACCCGCTAGTCGAACCGCCCGACTCCGACCTCGCCTCGCGCATCGTGTGGTTCGACGCCCTGGTGACGAACGTTGACCGCACCCCGCGCAACACGAACCTCCTCGTATGGCATAAACGTCTCTGGCTCATAGACCACGGGGCGTCGCTGTATTTCCATTACAACTGGCCGGCGAGAGACGGAACGGCACTCGAAGCCGCGAGCCAGCGTCCCTTCGCGGCAGCCAGGGACCATGTTCTGCTCCCTTTCGCCGGCTCCATCCCCGAAGCCGACGCAGCACTCGCCCCACAACTCACCCCAGAGGTGCTGCGCACCGTCGTAGATCTGATCCCCGAACAGTGGCTGGCCGACGAGCCGGACTTCGGTAGCGCCGACGAAGTACGTTCCGCCTACGTAGCCTACCTGAGCGCACGCCTGCGGGAGCCGAGAACGTGGGCCGGGGCGCTGGAGGAGGCCGCGCGATGAACCTGTTCCAGTACGCCCTCTTGCGCGTGGTGCCGCGTGTCGAGCGCGGTGAGTTCATCAACGCGGGCGTGATTCTCTATTGCCAGGACGCAAAGTTCCTCGACGCGCGCATCCACCTCGACCCGGAACGCCTGCGGGCGCTCGACCCCAACCTCGACCCCGAAGCTGTGCAGGCGCACCTCGACGTCGCGCGCCGGGTGTGCGAGGGCGGGCCGGAGGCCGGCGCAGTGGGGCTGCTCCCTCCAGGCCAGCGCTTCGGCTGGCTCGTCGCGCCCCGCAGCACCGTTGTGCAGCCCTCCCCTGTCCACACCGGCTGCGCGGACGACCCGGAAGAAGCCATAGAACACCTCCTGCGGGTCATGGTCCGTACACCGGACTAGAAGGGAACTCCACCGCCCTCGCCGTCCAGACTAAAGCTGAAGTGCTGACGAGCTGAAAAGCCGCCCGGGGTCTTCCCAGGCGGCGTGCTGATAGGCGCATAGCGGAACGTCCTTCCGCTATGCGCTTTAGCCGCGGTCTCTCTCGAGCAGCACCATCATGATGATGCCGGCGAGGAGCAAATCTTCCTCGTCGTCTGAGAAATCCGCGAGCTTCTCGATGTGAAAGCTGCTCTCCAGAATGGAGCGTTGTTTCTCGGCACGCAGTACGTCCTGGCCCCGAAGCTCCGCCAGGTAGGCGGGGTTGAAGAAGAGACCGCCAAGGGCGTCAGCGAATGGGACGGATTCCATCATGCCGTCGAAGACCTTGACCCAGGCGTTCTCCTCCCGGATCGAGCCGGTTTGCTCGCCGTACCCATCGGTCAGGACGTAGGCGCTCTTCCACAGAGACTTCATACCCCGCCGCCCGACCGCCCCGATGGGATGTCCGTCAGGTCCGCTCACCGCGTACCTCGCGCTGAAGTCGATCATCCTGTCGGCCTTCATGCGGAAGAGAAGCCTGCTCTGATTCTCGTCCTCGTAGACTCTCACTTCTTCTTTCAGCTTGAACTTCTTCTTACGCACGTACGCGACCTGGCGCCCCGTGGCGTCCGTCACCCTTATGCGCGTCCCGATGGTGACGATCTTGAAGCTAAGATCCAGCGGATAGCTCAACATACGGCTCTCTCTTCTTCCCGATGTTTGCATGGGCCGCATCGAGGGATCTGCGCAACAGACGGGTCGCCTCCCTGGCCCTGGCGAGGTCCTGGCGCCGCAACTCGCGCAGGAAGGCGGCGACCTCATGGTCTCCGTCCTGCTCGGCCTCGAGGATGCAGGCCTCGTAGGGCTCGATGCTTCTCAACACGCCGAGCAGCACCTCCGTCACGTCGCGCGTGCTTGATGCGACGTCCCTGACTCTCACCGGCGGGGCGTTATTCCTGGTTTCCAACATCGTTATCCTCCTGAAATGCTCACGTTTCTTACGTATACGCACGGCGCGGACGAATGGCGTCAGGCTACCGTCAGTAGTAGCGCCCCCGATCAAGTCGGAGGCGCCGGTTCAGTCTGACGGTTCTCTAGCGGGCTTCGATCATGTCGGCGATCAGCGGATAACGGTAATCGCCGTCCTTGCTAAAGCGGTACGCTGCGTAGGCGCTGTGCACGAAGGGGATCACCGTGATCAGGGCCATCACAGGGACGAGTAGGAATCCGATCAGGACCAGCATCAGGAGCGTCGTCACTGTCCATCCTATGAACAGGATGACGAGCCACGCCACCTGGTACCACATCGACTGCAGAGCCTGGAACGCCACCTTGCTCGAGCGGTCCCTGTAGACGAGCCAGATGAACAGGGCCGCAACGGGCCCGAGGAACCCTGTAACCAGGTTGAGGTAGATGCTCAGGTGCGCCAGCACCGACCACGTCCTCTCTTCCTGCGTCGTCATCATCACGGGACCCTGCTCCCCGGCGACGTCGTCCTCTACGACCGCGTCTTCTACGACCGCGTCTTCTACGACCGCGTCTTCGGCGACCCCGTAGTTGTGGTCCTTCGCTTCCATTGCCGCTCCTCTCTGTTGCTCAACGGTCTACATCAATAAAGTACTCCTGAACCGATCCTTCGGCATCGGTCCCAGGACCGAATACGGGTAGGTCCGCGGACCCAGCTTTTCGGATGGCGCAGAAGCCCCGGGCGTGGCAGACTCCGAATGAAGAGCCCATGAGGAGATCGCACGACAACGAAGAAGTCGGCTCCACAGAGCATCCCATCTTCGTGGCGCCCTACGGTCCGCTGGGCTTCTGCATCGAACGACTATGGATGGGCGAGCGCAGGGCACGGTTGCTCAAAGGAGCCCGTGGCGCGGTGCTCGAGATCGGAGGCGGCACGGGCGCGAACCTCCCGCACTACCGCGACGTGGACCGGGTAACCCTCGCCGAACCCGATCCTTCCATGCGAAAGCGGCTTGGTCCCAAACTACGTGTCGCCCGCGTCCCCGTCGAGATTTCTACTGCGGTAGCAGAATCTCTGCCTTTCCATAATGGTAGCTTCGATACGGTGGTCTCGACGCTCGTGCTCTGCACGGTACCGGACCAGGAGTCTGCACTCGAGGAGATCGGCCGCGTCCTCCGTCCGGGAGGACGGCTGCTGTTCATCGAGCATGTTCGGTCTTCTGGGGCAACGGCCCGCTGGCAGGACCGCATCGAGCCACTCTGGAAGCGAATCTTCGGCGGCTGCCATCCCAACAGGGACACCGTCTCGGCCATCGAGGAGGCCGGGTTCGAGATAGAGACCTTCGAGAGCTTCTACCCGCCTGTCCCTCTGTCCGGCCTGATACCGCACGTGCAGGGCTCGGCGACCGTCCGGCTCGCCGCCTGAGAAAGGCCGGTATGCTAGGATCAAACGCCGATGAGTACCCTGACGTATTCTTTGTCCTGATGATGAGCCGCAGAATGGGCCTGGTGCTGGCCCTCGTTCTCGCGCTCGTGGTCTTCGCAGTGGACCAGGGGATAAAGTCCGCCATCGAGGGCTCGATGCGGGTCGGGGAGAGTATCATCCTCGTGCCCGGCTTCCTCAGCATCACCTACATAAGGAATGACGGCGGGGCCTTCGGCATCCTCAGCGGAAGCCAGGTGCTGCTGCTGGTCGGGAGCGC
>DASSJP010000065.1:0-11415 GCA_035691165.1 Rubrobacter sp. | reverse complement strand
GCACCTCGAAAAGGATGAACTCGTCGCCGCGGTCGATCTTCTCCCTCAAATCTTCGCGGCTAATTGTCTTCACGATGCTCCTCCCTCTGCGACGCCAGCGGGTGCAGTATGACTACCGGGATCTCACGTTCCGTCTTTCTCTGATAGTTGTCGTAACCCGAATACACCTCGACCATTTTCTGCCAGAGGCGGGCTTTCTCCTCCTGGTGCACCTCCTCCGCCCTCACACGCACCTCGCGGTCCCCGACCTCGATCGTCGCATCAGGGTTGGCCACAAGGTTCAGGTACCAGGCAGGATGGTATGACGCACCACCGTTCGAGGCCATGAGCACGAAATCTTCGCCGTCTCTGGCGTATACGAGCGGGGTCGTGCGGCGCTGTCCGCTCTTGCGGCCAGTAGCATTGAGGAGCAGCACAGGCGCTCCGAACATCTTCCCCCAGACGCGCCCGTCGGAGGCGCGGTAGATGGAAGAATGGAGCTTCTTAGCTCCCCTTCCCATAGCGTTTCGGGCTCTCCATGCCAGGCTAGCCACGTTCATCTCCTTTCCTGGGATCAGCAACATCATCCCGCCTTCTCGGCGCGGCGTAGGCCGTAGACGGCCCAGAGGGCGAGTACGAGTATGAGTATCGTGCTCGTGACGAAGGCGGGGACGACGTTCGTCGGGTCGCCTGCCAGATAACCCCTGGCGGCTTCGAGGATGTGGGTGAACGGGTTCAGGCGGGCTATCGATTCGAGCCAACCCGAAAGCAACGTCAGCGGCACGAAGACCGGCGCGAGGAACAGGACGAGGAAGATCGGGGTGCGTATGATGGGTCCTGCCTGCTGTGTACGGAGCAGCATCGCCACCCCAGCCCCGAACAGAGTCGCCGCGATATTGGCGAGGACGGCGAGCGTGATCAGGCCGAAGAAATCGAAGCCGCCGCTTATGGGCATCCCCGTTGTCAGCGCGATGACGGTGACGAGCGTCCCCGTCACGGTGGCGCGCACGAGCGAAGCGATACTGTATCCGAGGATGATCCCATACCTGTTCGAGGCGGCGAGCATGAGCCTCTTTGCGAAGCCGTTCTCGAAGTCCCCCGCAATGGAGAACCCCGTGAACGCCCCACCCATCGAGACGGCCTGAAGCAGCGCCCACACATACTGAAACGCGATGTAACCGGGCGCGTAGTCGAATCCAGGCACGTCGCCTACTCTTGTCAGGCCGCCTGCGAAGGCGACGAAGAAGAATAGCGGGAACAGTGCGGGTGCGAGGAACGCCGGGTTCGTAAAGTACTTGTAGACCTGGCGTCGCGCCACGGCCAGAGCCACGTTGAAAAAGCCGCCCATCCCTACGCCACCCTCGTCTTGAGCGACGCCGCAGCCCCGCCGATGGCGACCACGACGATCGCCACCGCGAAGCCGAAACCGAGGATCAGGGCCTGCGGGTCCCAGCCTGTTATCACCAGACTTCTAATGCCCTCGACGAGGTAGGAGATCGGGTTTATGGTCGCGATGAATCGGAACCAGTCCTGCTCGATCAGGTCCCGCGGCAGGTTGATGGACGACAGGAAGATAGCAACGAAGAACAGCGGGAAAGCGCTCTCGACCGCTTCGACAGAACCTGTCCGTATCGCCAGTATCGCCCCAATACCTCCGAAACCAAGCGCAACGAGCACCGTCAGTAACACGATCACTATCATGCCGAAAAATCCACTACTCACGTTCACGCCCATGAGCAGCCCGATGGTGAGGAAGACGACGCCCTGCAGGAGGCCGAGCGCGACCACCCCGGCGAGCATCCCTCCGAGCAAAGCCACGGGGCGCAGCGGCGTGAGCGAGAGCCTGTCGAAGAAGCCGCTCTCGATGTCGCGGGCGAGGTCTGCTCCGGCTGTGACAGCACCGAAGAGCGAGGCCTGTATGAGCGGGAAAGCGAACGCGAAGTCGAGGTAAGAGTCGGTCGGGAACCCGGGGATGCGCGAGGCGGCGTCGAGGCCGCTCGCGTTGATGGCGAAGAACATCATGGGGAAGAACAACGCGGAGATGATGACAGCAGGTTGCCGCATGGTACGCACAGTGGAGCGGCGTGCGATCGCCAGGACCTGCGTGAGGAAAGAAGAGCCTGTCACGCTTCCTCCATGTCGCCGTCTCCCTCATCCGCTCCAGCGCCCTCCAGGGAGCGGCCGGTCTTGGCGAGGAAGACGTCGTTGAGGCTAGGCTCGTCGAGGCGGAGGTTGGCTACGTGTACATTCTCCCGATCCAGGGCGCGCACCACGTCGGCCAGGCCCGCGGCCCCGCCCGAGAGCCTCACGGCAACGGCTCCCGGTTGGGCAGGGATCTCTTCCCCGAATTGTCCCAGTACGCGGGCGACGGCGTCGCGCTCCGAGCGCTCGGCCGGCGTCGCCTCGACGCTGGGACGTCCGATCTCGGCCTTCAGGGTCTCCGGCGTGTCTTCCGCGACGATCCTGCCGCGGTCGATGATCCCGACCCTGTCGGCAAGCACATCAGCCTCTTCCAAGTACTGCGTCGTCAGGAAGACCGTAACGCCGTCTTCTCTGGCGAGCCTGCTGACCTCGGCCCACAGCGCGCTGCGGCTCTGCGGGTCGAGTCCGGTGGTCGGCTCGTCAAGAAAGAGTATCCTCGGGCTGTGCACCAGCGCTAGCGCGAGGTCGAGGCGACGCTTCATCCCGCCCGAGTAGCCACGCACTTTCCTGTTGGCGGCCTCTTCGAGCCCGACACGTTCGAGGAGTTCCTGTCCACGCCGCTTGCGCTCCTTGCGAGAGAGCCCGTGCAGGGCGGCCTGGAGATGCAGGTGCTCGCGGCCCGTCAGGAAAGGGTCGAGCGCGGCCTCCTGCAGTGCAGCCCCGATGGAGGCCCGCACCTGCGGCCCCTCGTGCACGATATCGTAGCCTGCCACCGTGGCAGTCCCGCTCGTGGGCGGAAGGAGCGTCGTCAGCATCAGAACGGTCGTTGACTTGCCGGCGCCGTTCGGGCCGAGGAAGCCGTAGATCTCACCGGGCTCGACACGAAGGTCTATCCCGTCCACGGCCCGCGGTCCCTTCCTGAACTCCCTGACGAGGTTCTCGACCTCTATCCCCCGCTCCCTGCCCACTACGCAGCCACCTTCGTCAGGGACTCGCTGATCTCCCAGAGCCTGCGTCGGGCATCGGGGTCGTAGGCGATATCTTTCGCTTCGATCTCCTTGCGGTCCGAGAAGTACTTGCCGCTGACCCCATCGACCTCGGGAGATGAAGCAAGCCAGATCAGGGTGTCAGACCCCTGTTCTGGCGACCGCATGAAGGGCTTGAAGGTCCTGAAGAAGAGCGCCATCATCCCCCCATTGTTCTGGCCGAAGTTCGTACCGACCGAGCCTGGATGCATGCAGTTCGCGGTGACGTCCTTCCCCTTCAGGCGCTCCGCCAGCTCATAGGTGAACATGATGTTGGCGAGCTTGGTCATCCCGTAGACAGGGAACCCCCTGTACCTGCGCCTCGACTGCAGATCGCCGAAGTCCATACTCCCCCAACGCTGCGCCTCGGAGGAGACCGTGATCACCCGGCTCGGTGCGCTCTCTTTGAGACGGTACAGCAAGAGGTTCGTGAGCAGGAACGGCGCGAGGTGGTTGGTCGCCAGCGTAGTCTCGATGCCGTCGGGCGTCTCGGTCCGTTTGCTCAGCACCACACCTGCGTTGTTGATGAGCACGTCCAGCCTGTCGTGGCGCGCAAGGAACGTCTGGGCCAACCGCCTGACCTCGCCCTGCACGCACAGGTCAGCGAGGATCAAATCCACGGCAGCGTCTGTGCTATGGCCTTTGACCTCCTCGACCGCAGCCTCGCCGCGCTCGGCATTTCGTCCTGTGATGACGACGTTCGCACCCATTGCCGCCAGCGCCTCCGCCGTGGCCTTCCCGATACCGGAGGTGCCGCCCGTGATGAGGGCGGTCTTGCCTCCCATACCGCCGTTCGAATTATCCAAAGTCTCACCTGCTCCGGGAAGCTCGCCTACACCCTGAGTCTATACCGCCATTGCACGTACGAGACCCGGTGTGTCCTCCGCACCGGCGAAGCTCCGTAAGCGGAGCCACGCTCTATCCGCCGGTGTTCTCCTGCGCTCTCCCTGACTTCGTGAGGTAGAAGGCGGGGTCTTCGTCGACCATCCAGGCCCATTCCTCGTTCTCAGGACCTCGCGACGAATTAGGTGTGATCGGCGAGTCTCCGGTGCCGTGTTTCGAATACTCTACGGCGTCTCTCTTGCTTCTCAAGATCTACCTCCTCTGAACAGATCGATGAGATCCTCCGTCTCCTGCTTCGTCTCCAACGTCCGCCAGTAACGGCGTCCGGATTCCTCGCGCACGATGCGCCCGAACCCTGAGCCCGGGATGTGCCCCGCGGCGACGGTGATGCCGTCGGCCTCCAGCCATGTGAGCAACATCTCGCGGGTACGCGCGGCCTGCTCTTTGTCCATGTCGAAGTGGACGTTCCAGGTCGGCTCCGTGGCCTGCGCCGGGTGCACGATGGCGTCGCCCGCAACGAGCGCCTGCTCCCCGCCGGAGGAGACGAGCAGGCTACTGTGTCCCGGCGAATGTCCCGGCGTCGGTATTGCCGTAAGCTCCTCGCCGACAGGCTCCTCGCCATCGAGCAGCTCAAGTACGCCCAGGTCGTCGAGTGCCGCAAATGCGCGCCCCAGGTAGGGAGCGGAGATCTCCCACTCCGAAGCCTGCGTGACGTAGCGGGCCTGGGAGAAGACTGGCTTCCCGTCGGGCTTCACGCTCCAGCCGAGATGGTCGCCGTGCAGGTGGGTCAGGAAGACGGTGTCTACATCCTCTGGGTGGACGCCCGCGTTCTCCAGCTCCGCGAGCAGCTTGCCGCCTGCACCCATGGCCTGCGGACCAACGCCTGTGTCTACAAGGACCGTGCCCTCGGGGGAACGCAGCACGTAAGACCCGACGCGTCCGCGCAGGGTTTCGTGGTCCGCGAAAGCCCACGGGTATCGGTGCAGGTAAGGCTCCCATTGATCCTGCATGACACCGGGGAAGATCTGGTCGAGCTGGAAGAATGCCCCCTCCATGTCTGTCAGGGATGTGATGCTGACTTTTCCTACCTTGATATTTTTCAAGATCTAACCTCCTTGGGATAGCTGCTGGGCACGCGCCACCCGAACCCCGGACTTGACGCGGTTCATCGCCGCTATGGCCCCAACGACGAGCACCACGCCGACGCCCTGCGCGACGGTGAGCGGCTGCCCGAGCAGTAGCCAGTTGAGGGTGACTCCGGTCGCGGGGTATGCAAGCTCGGCGAGCGTCGCGTAGCTGGCCGGCGTGCTCCTCAAACCCCTGTAGTACAAGAGCAGCCCGAGTAGCCCTGGGAAGAGCGCGAGCAGAACCAGGTTACGTGCGGCCTGCGGTTCGGCAAGCCCCCCTGCGAAGCTGCCCATCGCGTCAGGGACCGCGATGGCGGCCCACACGAGAAGCAGCGGCAGCGCGGCGAGGAAGCGGGCGCCTGTGAGCGTAGTGAAGGAGAGCCGCCCTCCGAGGTAGCGGCCCATCGCCGTAGAGGTACCCCACAGGGCAGCCGCCCCGAGCGCGGCGAGGGCGAACTCTAGCCGCGCCCGCCCAACCTGCGTGAACGGGGCGAGCAAACCGCCAGGCTCCCCCATCAGATCCCCAAATGCCAGCAGATAGGCCCCCAGGGCTGCGACCGCGAAGATCGGGGCGTACAGCACGGTCAGCCTCTCTCCGAGCACCACGGCCGCAGCCGCGATGGCGAAAAGGGGCTGCGTCTGTTGCAGGAGCAACACCGTATTCACCGACCCCGCGCCAGCTTCGAACGCTTTGAAGAGACCCGTGGTAAACAGGATGGTGGCCACCGCCGACCCACCCCACCCGACGACTATGAGAGCGCCCCAACGCGGCAGGTCCAGGGTCCGGAACTCCCGCCACCCGAGCAGAACAGCCGGTACCGCGTAAAGCGCCAGCACGAGATGCTCGCCAAGAACGAGCAGCACAGGCGCGAAGGCGGCGCTCAAAGGTGCGCGCAATACGGTGTCCGTCCCCCATACAGCAGCCCCGAGCGCGACGAGCAACACGCCCGTGCCGGCGAAGCCGCCGATCCCCCGCCGCCCCAGAGTGCGGGTTCCAGTGCCCAATTACGCTACCAGCCGACTTATCGCGGGCGGGCGCCTAAGCACCAGATCCACCACCAGAATTCCCCCCGTCTCCACCCGCTACCCGCCCCTTCCATCAAGCCGTAACCAGCAAACATACGATTATCGTGTATATATACACATTAACATTGACAACAATGTTCGTCAACAGTAAGATGCGTAAGAGGAGTTGCCGGGGTGTATCACCTATGAGGCGGATCTTGGGTGTGATGAATCGAGAATCGGTAGCTGAAGAAGCGTCGCTGCGGCTCGTTGACGAGTTCGCTGCTTTTGGTCCTGTGTACATGAAGTGGGTCAGGTCGTGTTTGCAGGATCGGGGAATGACATATGCCAGGATGCGGCTGCTCGGAGCGCTGCATTGCAGTGGGCCCCAGATCATGACGAGCATCAGCGACGAGCTCGGGGTTACGCGGCGCAACGTCACTGCGCTGGTGGACGCGCTGGAGGAAGAAGAACTGGTCAGGCGAAAGCCGCATCCTACGGACCGGCGTGCGACCGTCATCGAGATGACCTCTCGGGGCGAGCAGATGATGGACCGTATCTACGACGAGCACCGCGCCGCCGTGGCCGAGCTGTTCGCGGAGCTGGGCGAGGAGGACCGTCGAGAGCTGGTCCGGCTCCTGGGCTCGTTGCGCGACGTGCTGCGGCGTGAAGGAATCTGCAGCTAGTGGGATGGGGCGAAGGGCGGCAGGCACACCCTCTATATAGCGTCCGACTCCATCTGTGGCGCTCGTGGTCTCCGCCCGATTCCTCAGGGTAGCCAGGTAAACAGCATAAGCCTCGGCCCCGGATCGTGCAGCCAGGAATTGAGTCTGCTGTCAGCGCCTCACGGTTGGACGACGTAGTGGATCCAGTCCACGTACGTGTACGTGGTCTTCTTCGGTCTCTTGCCGTCAAGCCAGCTCGGGAACCAGCTATTTAGCATCAGGTGCATCGAGGTTTGCGGTACGCCGGTGTCCCATGAGGTCATCTTCACTCCATCCACGTAGAAAGTTGAGGAGGCCTGACCTGTGCCAGGGTCGTTGAGGTAGTCGAAGTTGTATTCGTGGAAGCCTGCGGTGGGGTCGAAGGGTAGCGTCACGGTCTGGGTGTGGGTCTGACCGCCACCGGCGTAGGTGGTGAACATGATCCGGCGCGTAGAGTCGTTGTAGATCTCCACGTCGATCTCGCTCTCGTAATCAGGGGCTTTGTAGAGGAAGAAGCCCGTTATGGACCCTGGTGCGTTGGGGAGCTTCATGCGGGCGCCGTAGGAGCCGTAGCCGTGCAGTTCGTTGGTCAGCACTTCGCCCCCTTCGAGCGTGCGGGCCGGCAGTTTGATGCGCAGGTTCTGCCCGTCCACGTCAACGTTGGTCGGGTCGAGGTAGCTGCGCCCGAGCATGTGGTCACCCTTCGACCAGCGGGTCGTATCAAAGTAGCCGAAGTCGTCGGAGAAGCTGATCTCCTGCCCCCACGCGGTGCCGACGAAAAGCATCATCTGCGCCAGTCCAAAGACGACAACTAGATCTATTCGCGGCACTCAGGCTCCTTTCGCCAACCGACCGCCTCCTTACAGAGGCACAAGGCCCCGCAGCGTACCATCGGCACAGGAGTGCCGCATCACCCAAATGGGTGATATTCTCGCCCGAGCACGAGTTCTCGCAAGACGCGACTCTCGCAATCTCTGGCGCTCTCTTGTGGCGCCCACCGCGGGATTTTGGAATACTGGCCTGAATCCCGAAAGAGAGGAGCGGCAGGCGGGCGATGGAAGCAGAGGAGCGATCCCTCGACATCCTCACGATCGGGGAGATGGTCGTTGACTTCATCTCAGCCGAGAAGACCGACACGTTGAGCAACGCTTCGACCTTCAGGCGGTATCTCGGGGGGTCGCCAGCCAACATCGCCGTCTACGTCTCCAAGCTGGGGGGCACCTCGGCGGTGATCGCCAAGACAGGCATCGGAGCTTTCGGGAAGTTCCTAAAGAGCGAACTCCAGCGCCATGGCGTCACCACGGACTACCTGCTCATGGACCACCGCACGCACACGACGGTCATCTTCGTCTCCTCGACCGCGGCCACCCCTGACTTCGAGGAGTTCCGAAGCGGTGATTATTTGCTCAGGCCGGAGGAGATCTCGGAAGAAGCCATATCACGCACGAGGGTGGTCCACGCCTCGACCTTCGCGCTCTCGCGCGAGCCTTGCCGCTCGGCGGTGATAGAAGCCTTCCGCAGGGCCCGCGAGATGGGCAAGATCGTCTCCCTCGACCCGAACTACAGCAGGAGGGTCTGGCCCGACTATAAAGAGGCTCAAAGGATCATCCGCGAAGCCTACCGCTACGTCAACGTCACCAAGCCCTCGGCCGACGACGCCAGGCGGGTCTTCGGACCAGACTACGAGCCCGAGGAGTACATCGAGATGTTCCACGACCTCGGTGCCGAGACCGTCGTCTTCACCATGGGCGATGAGGGCAATTTGATCTCCGAGAGAGGCAAGATCACTGCGCACGTCCCAGCGAGGCCTGTCAAGGTCGTCGACGCGACGGGCGCTGGAGACGCCTTCTGGGCAGGCTTCCTCACCGCCACCCTCGACGGAAACTCCGCCGAACGCTCTGTGCTCTTCGCGCGTGAGATCGTCGAGCGGAAGCTGACGACGAAAGGTCCTCTACCGTCGGATATAGACAGACAGGAGATCTACGCCCGTCTGGAAGAGGGCGCAGGGCAGTGAGGATCACAGGTTGCGCGTCGCGTTCTTGAATCCGCAGGGGAACTTCGATCCCCAAAACAGCTACCTGGCGGCTCATCCCGACTTCGGCGGACAGCTCGTCTACGTGAGGGAGATTGCCAGGACACTGGGGGAGATGGGACACCACGCGGACATCCTGACCCGCAAAATAGTTGACCCCCGCTGGCCCGAGTTCGCCTCGGACACCGACGCCTACCCAGGCCACGATAACGTACGCATCCTGCGCGTCCCATGCGGTCCGAAACGCTTCCTCCCCAAAGAAGAGCTGTGGCCCCATCTGGGCGAGTGGGCTCAAGGTGTGGCGCGGCTGTACTGTAGAGAGGACTCGTGGCCGGATCTGTGGACGGGCCACTACGCGGACGGCGGCCTCGCCGCCGCGCTTCTCGGGGAGGCTTCGGGGGCACCATTTACCTTTACTGGCCATTCACTTGGAGCATGGAAGTTGGACTTCTTGCTTCAGGAAAGCCCCGACGGTCTGGCGGAAGCCGACGCCAGGTATAAGTTCGGCGCCAGGATAGAGGCCGAACGGGCAGCGATGGCCCGCTCGGTGGCCATCGTCGCCAGCAGCGCTGCCGAGCGCCGCGAGCAATACGACCACCCGGCCTACAGGGGCGCGGTGGAAGTCGAGGACGAAGGTCGCTTCGCCGTGATACCGCCCGGCGTCAACTCCGACATCTTCGACCCCGACGTACGAAGCCCGCGCGAGGAAGAGACGAGGGCCAGGATCAGGGCCGCCCACGAGCGGGACATAGATCCCATGCGGCGCTCTCTGCCTGCCGTCATAGCCTGGAGCAGGCTAGATCTCAAGAAGAACCACAAGGCACTCGTAGAAGCCTTCGCCCGGCATCCTGAGCTCAGGGAGCGGGCGAACCTCATCGTCATCACGCGCGGCCTCGACGACCCGTTGCGCGACCCTGACTCGGCTCCCGAGGAAGAGCAAACTGTTCTGCGCGACATGATCTCCGAGGTCGAGAGATCCAACCTCTGGGGCAGCATCTCGGCCTTCAGCCTGTCGGGACAGACCACCCTGGCTGCGCTCTACCGCTGGGGGATCGCCACAGGCGGCGTGTTCTGCCTGCCCGCCGAGTACGAGCCTTTCGGCATGAGCGTGGTCGAGGCGATGGCCGTCGGCCTCCCCGTCGTAGCAACCAGAAACGGCGGACCCCACGAGACGACAGACGAGGGAAGAGCCGGACTCCTGGTAGACCCCCGCGACCCCGACGACATCGCAAACCAGTTGATACGCCTGCTCTCCGACAGCGAGACCTGGCAGACCTACGCTGACCGGGGCCGCGAACGCGCCAAGGAACGGTACAACTGGCAACGCACCGCCGAAGGCTATCTCCGACTATCCGAGGAAGCGGCGCGAGGAGAGAGAAGGGGAAATACCACCTTCCCCCTCCCCGAGTTCGTCCGACAGAACATCGGACTGCCGCGCCTGAGGAGCTGGGAACTTTCCAGACAGAAAGGATGAGCATATGCACGTCGCCTTCGTGAACCCGCAGGGGAACTTCGATCCGAACGATTCCTACTGGACGGCCCACCCGGACTTCGGCGGACAACTCGTCTACGTCAAGGAGCTGGCCCTCGCGATGGGCAACCAGGGTCACAAAGTGGACATCGTGACACGGCGCATCATCGACCCCGACTGGCCCGAATTCTCCTCGGACACAGACTCTTACCCCGACGCCCCGAACGTACGCATCCTGCGCATTCCATGTGGCACTGATACGTTCTTGCCTAAAGAGGATCTCTGGCCCTTCCTCGGCACCGAGTTCGTGCCGCGCCTGCTGGAACTCTACGAGCGCGAGGGCTCGCTGCCTGACGCGGTAACGGCTCATTACGGGGACGGCGGTCTCTGCGCGGTATTGATCGAGGAGCAGACCGGCATCCCGTTCAGCTTCACGGCCCACTCCTTAGGCGCGCAGAAGATGGACAAGATGAGGATCTCACGCACAGACATCGCCGAGGTAGACGCCCGCTACCACTTCTCGAGCCGCATCGTGGCAGAGCGTCTCGCGATGAACCGCTCGAACGTGAACGTCACGAGCACCTCCCAGGAGCGCTTCAACCAGTACACCCACAACGCCTACCGTGGCGCAGTGGACCCGACCGACGACACACGGTTCGCCGCCGTCCCGCCCGGCGTCGCCCTGCACATCTTCGACAAGTCAGCCCATTATGAAGATGAAGAAGCGGTCCACGAGCAAGTACGCTCTTCACTGGAGCGCGACATCCGTCCGGATCGCCTCGGTCTCCCCTGTGTCGTCGCATCGAGCAGACTGGACCCGAAGAAGAATCACCTGGCGCTGGTCGAAGCGTTCGCCGGTAGCCCGACGCTTCGAGAGTCGGCGAACCTGGTGATCCTGACCGGAAACCTGGATAACCCGCTGGAGGACTACAGCGCAGCCAAGGACGAGGAAAGGGCCGTCCTCGACTCCCTGATGGAGGTCATAGAAAGGGCGCACCTGCGGGGCGAGGTCTCGATGTTCGCCGTGCGCGGCCAGCGCGCACTCGCCGCAACCTACCGCCACCTCGCCGCTCAGCGCTCCGTCTTC
>DASSJP010000064.1:0-5292 GCA_035691165.1 Rubrobacter sp. | reverse complement strand
GTACTTCTCGGACTTCTTGCTGATACCGCCGCCGATGACGATGAGATCGGGCCAGAGGAGGTCCTCGATCCTGTGGATGTACTCGTCGAGACGCTTCGAGTACTCCTTCCAACTCAGGTCTTCGCGCTTGCGGGCGCTCTCCGCGGCGCGGTGCTCCGCGTCCTTGCCACGGATCTCGATGTGCCCGAACTCGGTGTTAGGTACGAGCCGGCCTCCGATGAAGAGGGAGGTCCCGATTCCGGTCCCCAGCGTGAGCATGAGGACGACGCCGTCCTGGTCCCTGCCGGCGCCCCAACGCATCTCGGCGAGGCCCGCAGCATCCGCGTCGTTGACCACGCTCACCGTGGAATCTAGTTCTCTCACCAGCGCTTCATGCAGATCGAAGCCTAAGGCGGCATCGTCGATGTTCGCCGCCGTCTGCACGACGCCGTCTTTGACGACGGCAGGGAAGCCACACCCGACAGGACCACTCCACTCGTACTTGCGGACGACCTTGACCGCCGTCTCGACGATCGCCTCGGGTGTCGCGGGGCGGGGCGTCTTGATCTTGACCCTATCCGTGATAAGTTCGCCGGACGTCGTGTCCACCGGCGCGCCCTTGATCCCTGACCCTCCGACGTCTATACCGAACACGTTCATGCATCCTCCCCACACAGAGACTGCCATCATTCTATATACGATTTCACCCTCACGCCCGCAGGTTACGAACGTGGTTGACGGCCAGACTCTCTGGTTGTCGCGCTTTTTGCAGACGACTTCCGGCCTGCGAACCGCCCAGGTATGATTGTCGCCCGGCCGGGGTCGGCCCTTCCAGTGGGCTCAGCGTACCGCCAGCCAGATAGAGCGACGCGGTAGAAGAACTTGGCATATCTATGCCCGGGATCGGGAAGTACCAACCGTACGGCACGGAGAAAGTGACGTAGGCCAGCAGGGGGCGCAACAGATCGCAGGTTTGCCAGGCCATGAGACCGGCGGCATGCGCTGTCTCGGAGAGGGAGAGCAAGCGCCCAAGGAGGAGGGCCAGCACATCGGCTGGCCCACGAAGTCTATGCTCCCCTACTGTTTACGGTACGGATGCCTGCTAGTTGTTGCGGGTGGCCGGGCTGGCGGCAGGTGCGCCCTTTGGGAGTGGCTGCGGTCGCAGGAAAGCGTATCCGACCGCCACTATGTAGGCCACCCAGGCGATCAACTCGAGCAGGTTCGCCTCCGGGTCCCAACCGAAGAACGCCGTGAGAAGCTCGCTCACGATGGTCTCGGCGCCAAGGACGGGCGAACTGCTGACGTCCCACAGTGGCATTAGCGCGGGAAGCAGACCGGCCTCCTCGAACTCGGCCACCCCGTGGGCCAGTAGCCCCGCTGCGACCAGGATCAGGAAGACTCCCGTGACTTTGAAGAATACGCCGAGGTTTATGCGCTTCCCGCCGGCGTAGACCGCGTAGCCCAACGCCACGGCTCCGACGATGCCGAACGCCGCGCCAAGAGCCACCTGCAGGGGCTCCGAGGTGCGTGTGATCCCGAACATGAACAGCGCCGTCTCGACTCCTTCTCGCAAGACCATCACGAAAACGAGCGATACAAGCGCGAGACTGCCACCCCGCTCCACGGCGCTGTCGATCCCCCGGCGAATACCCTGCGCGACAGTGCGCGACTCGCGCCGCATCCAGAGGATCATGTACGTAAGGAAACCGACGGCGACCCACATCGCAGTGCCCTCGAAGATCTCCTCCGGTTTTCCTTCCAACTCCCCAGCCGTCAGGAATAGGATCCCTCCCACCGTCAACGAGACAAGTAGGGCCGCGCCAACCCCGTACCAGACCTGCCTGATGCTCTCGCGGCGTTCGATCTTGACGAGGTATGCGAGCACTATGGCGACCAGGAGCGTTACCTCGAATCCTTCCCGTAATAGCGTTACGAATGAACTGAACACTGAGACTTCGCCTCCTCGTTGGCCAATACGTCCAACAAATGATAATCATTTGCAATAACTGTGTGCCAGCATATTTCAGGTGGGGTAACCGAGTCAAGGGTTTGGGGGCCAACGTGTGAGCTAGGTCAAATGAGAAGGTCGAGTGGCATGTTCTTGCGGTTGCCGAAGAGCTTCTTCGCGGGGCTTCTCGTGTCGGAGGTCGCGCAAGGGCAGGGTCCAGGTCGAGGATGGATCGATGATTCAGGTCACAACGGGCCGCACGTTGCCTTGACTCGACGGGGGTGGAGAAGCACACTAAGTATTGATGGGAATCGTTGTCATTAACCGAAGGCAGAAGTGGAGAAGGAGCGGTTCGCGCCCGGAGTGCTTCGCCTTGTTTTCAGCACAAGTTTTCCGAAGGAGGGCACATGCTGCATCGAGCTAGCTGGCGCGGCGTCACTAACCCGTGGGCCGTTGGCCTGGTCCTGGCAGCCTCACTGGTGGGTTTCGTAATGGTGTGGCAGGCCTTCACCTCTGGCGGGGTTCCCGACCCGACGGCCAGGAACCTGAGTCCTGCGGCGGCGGTCTTGAACAGCGGTATCCTGGTATTCCGCGAGGGGCTCGAGGCCATACTCGTGCTCGCCGCCATCACGGCCGGGTTGGTGCGCAGTGACAAATCCTACTGGAGTCCTATCGCGGCGGGTTCAGGGGTTGCTGTTGTGGCTACGGTGGCGAGCTGGTTCGTGGTAGTGGCGATCATCAGCGCCGTACCCGCGCCTGCGCTCGACGTGCAGGCGGCGACCGGGCTGCTTGCCATACTGGTGCTCCTCGTTGTGATGAACTGGTTCTTCCACAGGGTCTACTGGACGGGTTGGATCGGTCTGCACCACCGCAGGAGACAGCGGGTGATGGACCGTTCCGGGGGTGTCAGGAGCGCGGCTTTCCTCGGCCTGGCGCTACTCGGGTTCTCTGCCATCTACAGAGAAGGCTTCGAGATCGTGCTCTTCCTGCAGAGCCTGAGGCTTGAGGTGGGTTCCTTCCCTGTCCTCAAGGGCGCGGCCATCGGGCTGTTTCTGACCTCCATCGTGGCGGTTCTCACCTTCGTGGCCCACAGGCGCATCCCTTACAAAAAGTTGCTCATCGCTACGGGTGTCCTGCTCGGGGTCGTGCTCGTCGTCATGGTCGGGGAGCAGGTCCAGGAGATGCAGCTTGCGGGTTGGATCCCGACCACCGAGGTCGGCGTACCGCTGCCGGGATGGTTGGGGATCTGGTTCGCCGCGTTCCCCAACGTCGAGGGCCTGGCGGCCCAGGGAATCTCAGCCCTTTTCGTCGTAGGCTCATACATCGTGGTCGAGCGCAAGAAGCACCCGCGCCGCCGGACGGCCGAGGTCTAGCGACCGAACAAAGGGTCCCGTTGCGGGCGGTGGTCAGGCGGTGTCTCCGAGCCTCTGTGCGACCATGTCGGACATCTCGTCCGTACTCGCGGTGCCGCCGAGGTCTCGGGTCTTCGTGCCTGATGCGAGGGTCTCTTCCAGCGCGGTGAGGACTCGCGCGCCGGCGTCGGGGTATCCGGCGTGGTCGAGCATCATGGCTCCGGCCCAGATCGCACCTGCGGGGTTGGCGATACCCTTGCCTGCGATGTCGGGGGCCGAGCCGTGGATGGGCTCGAACAGGGAAGGATACGTACCTTCAGGGTTCAGGTTCGCTGATGGCGCTATCCCGATCGCACCTGCGATGGCAGCCGTTACCTCAGAGAGTAGATCCCCGAAGAGATTGGAGCCGACCACAACGTCGAAGGATCGTGGAGAGAGCACCAGCCTGGCGGCCAGCGCGTCGGCGTGCATAAGTGACGCTTCCACGTCAGGGTATTCGGTGGCTATCTCGTGGAAGATCTCATCGAAAAAAGGCATCGTGATGCTTATGCCGTTCGACTTCGTTGCCCCGACAAGAATACCCCGCCTGGCTTTCGCCTCCTCGAAGGCGTAACGAACTATCCTCTCCACCCCGCGGCGGGTGAAGATGCTCTCCTGGACGGCGATCTCGTACGGTGTGTCCCTGTACACGCGCCCGCCGGAGTCCGAGTACTCGCCCTCGGTATTCTCCCTGACGACGGTGATGTCCAGGTCTCCCGGGTCTGCCAGGGGGCTCGTCACGCCCCGCAACAGCCGTGCCGGGCGCAGGTTGACGTACTGGTCGAAAGTGCGCCTGATGGGGAGCAGTAGTCCCCAGAGGGAGACGTGATCCGGCACCGTCGGCCAGCCGACGGCGCCGAGGTAGATCTCATCGTAGGCCGCCAGGGTCTCCAGCCCGTCTTCGGGCATCATGCGCCCGTGCTCGAGATAGTACTCGCAGCCCCACGGGAACTCCGTAAAGCTCAGGTCGAGCGAGGGATCGTCGCCCGCAGCAACCTCGAGCACCTTTATGCCAGCGCGCACGACCTCGGGACCTATACCGTCGCCCCCGATGACTCCGATTTCGATCACTGCCGTGCTCCAACGTGGATTTTCATGTGATTCTCCCTGGTCGTTCGCCGGTCCATGCTAGCAACCCACCGTGTCCTCGTTCAATGGTCTGATTTGTCAGAGAAAACGCTTTCGCCAATGGGAAGGCTGGAGCGTGGTCCCTTAAGAGACGCCAGTATCGGACTATCGCTTCGAATAGATCTTCCCGAGACGACGATTTCCCCCGTTTTTCAAAGGCTATATATCGCGACACGTTCCCAATCTATGGTTCATTAGCGAACCTAGGGATAAAAGTATCGCGAGTGACGAAAATAGCGGGCTTCGACTTCCGGGCGATAGCGGTTATGATAAGGGTTTGGGAAAGGAGGCCGATTTTGGACGAGAGGAATATAAAAAGAGGCAGGGATGCCTCGGAGGACCTGGATAGACTTACGCGCGAGTCATACAGAGCGGCCGTAGACAGGGCCTTTGACGCCCAGAAGAGCGGCATGAGGCTCTCCCGGAGGTTCTTCGAGAACTGGGTCGAAACGATGGAGGACCACGCCGAGTTGAACCGCCGTACGATGGGTGGTCTGCAACAGCTCGTGAGGGAACAGCGCGAGGTCTTCAGGGCATTATCTCGGGACTCGGTGGACGCTTACGACGGTTTCCTGGATTCTCTTGACGCTTATGAGGAGGACATCTCCAGATTCGGGGATCGCGAAGATTGAGCGCGGGATTTTCCGGGAAGACTTGAAGGCGGGCCGGTCCTTGTATACATTGACCGGGTCAGGCTAGTTGACGGGAGTTGTTGCACCGCTTCATGCGAGAGGAAGAGCTTCCAAAAAGCCTTTCCGGACGGCCAGAGACCCGCAGCTTTGATGGTGTAAACCCGCGCGCGACCGATGTCCTGCGCCGAAACGGCGTGAAGTCCTGGACCAAGCC
>DASSJP010000063.1:0-7444 GCA_035691165.1 Rubrobacter sp. | reverse complement strand
CTGACTTCACGTTCGAAGAAACTGGCTACGAACAACAGCACAGGTTGTTCGGGCTCGCCGTGGAGAATGGGGAGGATCCCGCCGTGGTCGACGCCGCAGACCTGACGGCAGATCCGGAGGGCACGATCAGGGCTTACTGCGAGAAGCTTGACGTACCTTTCATACCCGAGTCTCTATCCTGGGAGCAGGGTGAGGTACCTGGCTGGGAGATGTGGAAGGAGTGGCACGAGGAAGCCCAGGAGAGCACAGGCATCAAGAGCCAGCCGCTGGAAGACGAAACGGAAGTGCCGGCGGGCCTGGAAGATATCTACGAACGCTGCCTTCCGTACTACGAGGAGCTGTACGAAAGACGGCTGAGGCCCACCGAATAGGGACGATATGCGGCGATCCAAACCTTCAGCCATGAGTTGGTATAGTTAACTCATTATGGCGCTTGCCCTGTACGATCTGGACAATACCCTGCTAGCTGGCGACTCCGAGCACGCCTGGTGCGAGTTCCTGGTCGACTCCGGCGTACTCGACGGGGACGAGGTGCGCGCCGAAAACAAGCGTCTGTACGGCGAGTACCTGGCCGGGAGCCTGGACATCCACGAGTCCGTAAAGTTCCAGGCCGCACTCCTCATGAAGCACCCGACGGACGCCCTACATCGGTGGCGAAGGGAATTCATGACCTCACGCGTCGAGCCCATGATCACGGAGTCGGCGGTCGGGCTGGTTGAGGAACACCGCGAGGCTGGCGACGATCTGGCTATCATCACAGCAAGCAACAGCTTCGTCACCGAGCCCATCGCCGACCGATTCGGCGTCCCCACGCTCCTCGCCGTCGAGCTGGAACGTCACGAGCGTCGCTACACAGGACGTATCCTTGGCACACCCACCTTCCGGGAAGGGAAAGTAACGCGGCTCAAGGAGTGGATGGAGGAGACTGGCCGCACCATCGAGGGCGGCTACTTCTACAGCGATTCCCACAACGACTTGCCTTTGCTGAACATGGTGGACAACCCGGTCGCCGTGAACCCCGACCCCACCTTGAACGCGCACGCGGAGGCCGAGGAGTGGCCTATCCTCCGTCTTCACGGCTCCGGCTAGCGATCGAGAAGCCGAGCACCGGTTCGTCACAGGACGATCTTCGTAGCGCGAACTACACGCGGAGGAGACAGATGGATAGCGAAGCACAAGAGGCCGTCGGCGAGACGCGCCCTGTGACCGCGGCGCCGACGGGGGCGGCGCTAGAGAAGATCCAGGACGTGCTGGCACGGGTGCCCCTGTTCGAAGACACCCGGTGGGAAGACATCGAGATAGAAGCCCTCAACTCCTTCACCAACTTGAGCTACAAGCTGAGCGTGCACGGCGACGCATACGTGATTCGGGTAGCGGGGAAAGGCACATCAGCCTACATAGACCGGAGCGCCGAGGAGCACAACGCCCGCATCGCGACCGAGGCAGGGCTGAACGCCGAGGTGCTCTTCTTCGACGCGAAAGACGGCACCATGCTCTCACGGTTCATCGAGGGACCTCACATGGACAAAATGGAGTTCCACCGCGACCCTACGGCGCCGGCCCGTGCCGCGCTCACGCTCAAGCGGCTGCACGACATCGATCGGACCTTCAAGTCCCGCTTCGGCCCATTTACGCCGATCGACTACTACCTCGAACTTCTTCGCACGCTACGCTCCCCGCTGCCTGACGTCTATGATGAGATAAGGCGAGAGGCCGAAGCGGTGCGCCGGGTGCTCAAAGCGTCCTCCACACCCGCCGTCCCCTGCCACAACGACACCTGTCCGGAGAACTTCGTGGAGGTAGGAAGGCGAATCTACCTCATCGACTGGGAGTACTCGGGGATGAACGATCCCATGTGGGACCTGGGCAATCTCTCGGTCGAGGCAGGCTTCGACCCCGAACAGGACCGGAGGATGACGGAGGCTTATTGCGCAGGCGCCGTGCCGCCCGGTCTCTACGACCGTGTGGTGTTGCAGAAGGCGATGAGCGATTATTTCTGGGGTCTGTGGAGCATCGTTCAGCACGCGACCGGCAACCCGGCGGCAGACTTCTGGATCTACGCCTTAGGCAGGTTCGAACGCTGCAAAACGTTGATGAGCAGCGGCGGGTTCGGTCTTCATCTCGACGCCGTGAGGGCAGACTATGGGACGAAACAGTGACCAGCGAATAGATCCTGGTCCGACAGGAAGCCCCACGACACCTTTGTACGCCCCGGAGTTCTCAACGAGTTCCCGTCTTCAGGGTCGAGATAGAAATCTGCCCGCTTTACTCGCGAACGCCGGGTGTCGCACCCGCTAGCTCCGGCGTTTCCACCATACGATAGCCACGACAGCGGCCCCGAGAGCAAGCAGCGCAGCGGTTCTGGGGGTCAGGAGATCACGCCGCTTCTCCGATTCCGGCTCTGGCCGTCCGGCCTCCATACCGTCAAGTAGCGTGACCGTGCCTGCGTCGCCGTCAACCCTGATCGTCTGCCCGCTCTTGATCCGCCTGGTCGCAACTCCGGTCCCTAGCACGGCGGGGATGCCATACTCACGCGCCACGATAGAACCGTGGCTCAATGGCCCTCCGACGTCGGTGACGATCGCCGAGGCGACGGCGAACAGCGGCGTCCACGCCGGGGTGGTGATCCCTGCCACAAGCACCTCTCCGGGCCGCATCTGGCCGAAGTCCTCCGGGCCGCGAAGCACGCGGGCCCGCGCAGCCACGCGTCCCGAACTTGCGCCCACGCCCTCTATGGTGTCCCCGGACGGCTCCCCCGACCGGGCCGGCAGCCATCTCTGCATGTCAAGCCCGAAGAGCTTCTTCCCCTTCGGCAGCAATGGCGGCGGCATGACGAGCCTGCGCGCCCGCCACTCTGACCTCCGCTCCGCGGCGACGCCCGAGAGGTCCTCCAGCTCCCTCGCGCCGGCGTCGAGCGCCTGTGCCGCTTCGCCCAACTCGTCTCCCTCCAGCCAGAACACGTCTTCGGGTCTGTCGATGGCGCCGGCGGCGACCAGACGGTGGCCAAGCTCGAAGAGCATCCGCCGCATCAAAGGCCAGGCCAGCCCGACGTCAGCCAGGGCGTCTTCGCGCAGCGGTGCGTACTTCTGCGTCCAGCCAAGGAGCACGCCAAAGACCTTGCGGCGCAGAGGGTCAAGGCGTGCCGTCGTTGCCGCGGTCGCCTCGTCGCGGCGGGCTGCTGCGGCGCGCTGGCGTTCGCTAGGGTCCTTCCCTTCTCCACTGAGGTAGTACTTGAGCGTGTCGAAGGTCGGCGCAGGGTCGTCCAGAGGGACCGGCTTGGCGAAGTCCAGGTCGTAGACCATGCGCCCGTGGCGGTCGAGGTGGCGCACAAAGCGCGATCGGAACTCGCGCCACACGGCCTCATCAACGCCTGCGGGCGGAATATCCATCTGGAGCAGCTCAGAAATCTCCTCTGACGGCGTATCCGCGAGCGCGGCGGCGAGCGAGGGGCGCTCGCGGGACCACGCAGACAGGTCGTAGAGAGACTTGTCGGCCCTGATAGGAGCGCTGTCGAAGCCGAGCAGGAAAGTCTGCGAAGGAGGGTCTCCGGGGCGTTGGATCAGGCGGTTGTAGAGACCGGCGAACAGCGCCTCGCTCGTGTAAGCGGACGGGATGATCATCTGCACCGAGGTGTAGTATTCCGCTCCCCTGTAGAGCAGCTCTTTCACACCGTCGAGGAGCCCGGTCGCCGGCAGGTCATGCAGCGGCTTCGCCTCCCAATCCTCGACCGCCCCGGCGTAGCGCGGGCGGAACTCCTCGCGCCAGAGCCTCTCGCCGCCCTGCCGGACTATCATCTGCCCCAGCGCTCCAGGGACGAGGCTCACCATCCGCCACGTCGTCCCTGGCGTGAAGGTCATACCATAGTAGGCGTAGCCGTTGATCGTCGTGAACTCCATCGCCCACTCGGTGGAGACGCCCTCGCCGAGAATCTCGTCAATTATCCGCTGGATCGTCTGTTCCACCGGCCCCGGTGCGAGGGAGGCGAATAGCGGGGAGAGCGGATCGGGCAAGAGCTCGACGATACTGCCGCGCACGTAGAAACCCTTGGGATCCGGCACCGTCCAGTCAGCCGGGGGTTCGGCTTGCGGCTCGGGCAGGGCGGTGATGGGGCGAGCCTGCAAGATAAAGAACTCCCCACCCGAGAGAGCCCACTCCACGTCCTGCGGCGCCCCGTAGAGGTCCTCTATGCGCGTGCCGTAGCGCGCCAGCTCCAGCGTCTCCTCGTCATCGAGCACCGGCTCCGTGCGCCGCTCCTCAGGCACGGGCCGCTCCGCGGTTCCGTCCTCCGTGTAGACCGTCATCACCGCTTTGTCAGCGGTCTGGCGGGAGATCACCCGTCCGCCCGCCTTCTCCACGACCAGCGTGTCAGGCGTGACGCTCCCGCCGACGACGGCCTCGCCCAGTCCCCACGCGGCGCTTATCACGATTCGGTCGCGGCTTCCGCCCACGGGATCCGCGGTGAACAGTATCCCGGCTGCGTCAGCATCGACCATCCGCTGCACGATCGTCGCCAGGCTGACCGAAGCCGGGTCAATGCCCTGGCGACTCCTGTAGGCCATCGCCCGCGCCGTCCAGAGGCTCGCCCAGCAACGCCGCACCGCGTCGAGCACGGACTCAACACCGACGACGTTCAAATACGTGTCCTGCTGGCCTGCGAAGCTCGCTCCCGGCAGATCTTCGGCGGTGGCGGAAGAACGTACGGCGACGGCTCCCGCCAGCTTATCGTAGGCGGAGCGGATCTCGGCGGCCATATCTTCAGGGACGGGGCTCTGGACGAACAGAGAGCGGATCTTCTCCGCGGCGCTCTCCAACGCTTCCGAATCATCCGCCCGTGTCCGCGACGCGAGGTACAGGATCTCGTCCCTCAGCCCGCCAGCCTCGACGAAGGCGTTATATGCTCCGGTGGTGACGACGAAACCCGGCGGGACGGGTAACCGCCCGCGGCTCAACTCGCCCAGGTTGGCGCCCTTGCCGCCAGCGAGGGCGATATCGCCCTTACCTAACTCATCGAACCAGGCCGTGTACGTCACGTCCGCGCCTCTTTCTCTCGACCATGTACCTTCTCTCAGCCCGTTAGCCGATCCGCCGTCCTATCTAAGGGGGTTGAGAGTCCCGAGTGGTTCGCCAGGGGTCATGGCAGCTACTCTTCTCAAAGTATGCCACGCTACCTCTCTTGACCCGACGGTGACGGTAGTCCTGAAGGCGTGCACACTCGCATGGGGATTCAGGGCGCAGATCGCTGCACGAGCCTCAGATGTGAAGACCAGGTCGTTATCCGACCAGATCACCAGTATCCGACCATGCCGTCCAGCCTGATCCTCCGGACCGGAGCGATGGCGGCTGAACTGTGAAGGACCAAAGGACCTCGACTCTCTCACGATCCCTGATCTCCATCATCGCTCCTCCTCGCAGCGGCCTTCAACGCGGAGATGGTGGACGTCCTCGACTCCTCATGTACCAGAGGGGTCGGCGAAATCGGCCACGTTCGGCCTGACGAGCTTCTCGAAGTCGGCGTATGAGACGCTCATGGTGTCGGTATGGGTGCCCGCTCTGAAGACTATGGTCTCGTCATCGACCAGGGTTTTGTCCGCGTAGACAGGTACGTCGTAGAGGTTCCCGAAGGGCGGCATCGCGCCGACATCGCAGTCGGGGAAGGCATCCGCGAAGCGTTCCTCGCCAGCGAGATGAACCTCGCTCGCACCCAGTGCCTCCGACGCCTTGCGTGGATTAACGTGGTAGGGTGCCGGCAACACCAGCATGACCATGTTCACTTCGTCGGCTGGCAGGACTATCACGGTCTTGGCGAACATCTTGCCCGGTACGTGTTCCGCCGCCGCGACCTCCTGGGCGGTTATCGCCCTGGCGTGATGCTGGCTCTGATAGGGAACCCCGTTCTCACGCAGGTAGGCCTCGAGCCTCTCTTTGCACGTCATCCCACTTCGCCTCCTTCATGTCTACTCCCTGGTAACGATTATAAATGCACCTTACCGACCACCCCGTTACTTCTCCCCCTCACGGCGCACCACCATGACGGGGCAGTGGGCGTGACTGACCACCGAGTCGGAGACGCTTCCCATGAGCGCCCTCCTTATCCCGCCGAGACCCCTGCTTCCGGTTACGATGAGTTGCGCTGCTATCTCCTCGCCCAGCACGACGATCTCCTCGTCCGGGCGTCCCATCCTGAGATGGGCTTTCACGACGGTGCCTCCTGCTGCCTCGACCTCGTTGACCTGCTCGTCGAGTAGCCGTCGAGCGCGTTCCTGGAGCTCCTTGTACAGGGCGAGATATCCGCGCCTCTCGGGGTGGTAGACGGGATTCACTTCTCCGACGTGGACAACGTGCAGCTCCGAGTCCATACTGCCGGCGAGCTCCACGGCGGCCCCTGCGGCCGCCGATGATTCGCGGGAGCCGTCGAGGGCGAGCAGGATCCTGCCCTGCAGGTAGTCACGTTCTCCCCGCACCACCAGGACCGGGCAGTGGGCGTGATGGACGACGCTACTTGAGACGCTCCCCATCACGGCACGCTTCATGGGACCAAGGCCCCTGCTGCCTACGATGATGAGCCCGGCTCCCAGCCTTTCGCCAAGGTGAACGATCGTCCGTCCCGGCAGTACACCCATCTCGAGGTGGGCTTCTTCGACCGTGCCTCCCGAATCCTCGATCTTCCTGACCTGATCGTCCAGAATCTCCTTCGCCTCGCGCCTCTGCGCCTCTACCACCTCTTCGAAACGGGCAGGGGCGTCGGGCAACTCGAAGTAGGGATACTCGGGACCAATGGTGAGCACGTGCAGCTCGGACCCGGTCCTCGTAGCGAGACCAGAAGCGGTGGAAGCCGCCAGGGTAGCCTCTTCAGACCCGTCGGTGGCCAACAATACCTTCGTCGGAAATATGCTCATGATCTCCTCCGTCGATCTTCGTAGTACTTCTCTGACTACGCCCGAAGCGTTCACCCGACCCCTATTGTGTAGACCGCCTCAGGCACCACCTCGAGCCTTCCCTTCGGTATCTGCCCCCCCGTGGCGTCGCAGATGCCGTAGGTACCTTCTTCACTCTACTCCAGCGCCCTTTCCACGGGGACCAACACTTAGTCCCTGCCGTAGAAGAGGTCGTTCACCTCGAAGTGTCCCTCGACACCTATTTTGACCCCGCTCGATGCGGCCACCTCCTTGCTCGAACTGCTCGTACCTAAACTTACCGCGAAGAAGTGACAGGGGCTTGATCAATTTGACCCATTTATCTGGCAAGAATTGTCCTCACACTTCCGCCGGTCACCACATCAGCCTGTATTGGTCAATACTGCTCAGACATCGCATCAACGGTGCTCATGGCAAGAGCACCGTTTGGAGGCAGGATCTAGCTGCCCTGGAGACATCGAGTGGGAGGAGATTCACGATGGCTACTCACATCGCGTCGTGGAGAAGGGTTCTCTCACCGCCCACTCCTC
>DASSJP010000062.1:0-3290 GCA_035691165.1 Rubrobacter sp. | reverse complement strand
CTCCTCCAGCACCTCGTGGAGGGCTGCGTCCTCGTTTATGCGGTGGATGACGTAGCGGAGGACCTTCTCCTCCCTATCGGCCCTACTCGGGTCGCCAAAGAAAAACTGGCTGAAGACAGACTGTTCCTTCGTCATCGCTATTCCTCCTCTATGCTCCGATCCAGCACGAAGACGTCCAACCACTCCCCACTCTTGGTGGAAATGTCCGAGTGAACGGAGATGACCTCAGCGCTCGTATGCTCCTGGACTATTCTCTCCAGGACCGGGCGCCCGGCTTCGAGGACCTGCTGGCGCATAGCCTTGATCAGCCTGCGTCCCTCGAAGTTGGTGGCTAGTTGCTTCTCGGCCGGCGTGAGCACACCGAAGCTGCGAACTATCACCAGGTCTTCTACGATGCGCGTCCTGATCCTGTCGGGACCCCGGCCCACGAATTTGTGCTGGAAGGCCATCATCTCGTCGCTGATGGCGGCCTCGTTTCTGCTCTGCCGGCGACTCATGGACGTGTCGCTGCACCTCCTCGTTCCTCTCAAGGGTACGGCAACGACGAAGGCCGGTGCCGCACCGCACCTCTACACCAATAGAGGGGACGCAGTCACCGGCCCTATCCGCTGACCGTCCCGAGAGAATTCCCGAGAAGGTCGCAGAGATGTAGCCCGACTGTGGCTGACCGCTCCAGGCCGCCCGATCCGGTGCCGGTTCTCCCAACACCGAACCACTTGGCACGGAGTGCCCTCTTTCCTTAGCGCCTGCGAGGTTAGCTGTCGGGTTCGGGCCGAAAGAGTTAAGCCCTACGCCAGCTCCCTGTTCCTAGCTGGCGATTCACCCCGCGGACCTTCCTGATGAAGTATCCGTGTGGGTCCCCCGCCTCCCGGCGCCACCCGGGAGTTAGGCGTCCTGGCTATGCAGTTTTCATCTATCGGTATACGCCTCGGAACACCCATTGTCAACGTTGTAGGACACGAATTATTCACCGAGTTTTCTAGAGATTGTAGTGTTGTAAGAAGATCACGTCATCTGCCGCCGACGTGGACGGCGGGGCGTCGTCTGGCGTCAGGTTCGGCTTCCCTCAGTACCTCGTGGGTCACAGGGGCCGTGTCGCCCTCGCCAAAAAGAAGAAACCGCAACACGTACACGATTGGGTTACCCTCCGTCCACCCGAAGTAGCAGTGCGGCGTCCTGCCTGTAGTGTCTCGCAGGTGAAGCAGCAGGGCGGCGATGGCGTTGGGAACTACGGAGCTCACAGCGCGTAGCACCTTATGGCCACCGACCTCGACACCCCTCACTTCCAGGACATCCTCGAATTCCGAAGGGTCCTCCACGTCGATCTCGAGGAAGAGGATAGAAACATCCTCCGGTATGTGGTTGTCCTCGCGCTGCTCCTCCTCCTTCAAGTAGTACTCGCGCTCATCGCCCGCCTGGCGCCGGTTGGCGACGATGTGGATCTCTCCCCTGTGGCTGGCCTCTTCTATGAGCCGTCGAGCCGTCTGGTCTAACTCTATCCTCTCCTGCCTGAGCTCAAGCGAACGGTAAACCCGTGAGACGAGCGAGGTGAAGATCATCGCTGCGATGAAGAACGAGGAGATGATGAGGCCATCTGGCCTCTGTATCTCGTTCGCGAGCAGGGCGTAAATGAATACGCCCGTGACCAATCCGAACGCTAGTGTCTGCATCCTCGAACCCCTGCGCCGGTAGGACAGCGTTACAGCAAAGGCTGCCGAGGTCATCATGGCAAGTACGCCGGTGGCATAAGCTCCGGCCTGGGCGTCCACGTCGGCTGCGAAGATTACGGTGACAACCACGGATATGAAGGTGTAGACGATAACGAGCGGGCGGATGGCCCGAGCCCACTCGGGTGCCATACCGTAACGGGGCAGGTAACGCGGGACTATGTTCAGTAGTCCTGCCATCGCAGACGCCCCCGCAAACGCGAGGATCAGGATCGTGGAGATGTCGTAGGCCGTGCCGAACACATCTCCCAATTGTCGGTGCGCAAAGTAGGCTAGCGCTCTCCCGTTTGCGCTGCCACCTTCTTCGAGTTCCTCGGCCGGGATCAGTACTGTCGTCACCAAGCTCGTCGTAACAAGGTAGAAGCTCATGATCAGGGCCGCGACGGTGAGCATCCTGCGCGTGTTGCGGATCCGACCAGCGGGGCGCTCCGGGTCGTCGTCAGGATCGCCGCGCACGAGCGGCATCATGCCCACTCCGGTTTCGAAGCCAGAGAGCCCAAGCGCCAGGCGCGGGAACACCAGCAGAGATGCGCCAATCATGACTAGCGGGTTGCCGTAGTTAGCGAAGAGCGCTTCGGACCAGTCGGCGAAGCTCTGGGGGTGCGTTGATATCTCATAGAAACCAACTACCACGACCACGAGGTTCACCAGCAGGTAAGCACCGACGATCAAGACCGCCACCCCGATGGCCTCCCTGAAGCCCTTGAGGAAGATAGCACCCAACACCACCAACAGAAGCAGGGTGATAGGAACCTCTTGATCATGAAGATATCGAGGCACGAGCGGGTTCTCGGCGACGTGGACGGCGGCGTCAGCGGCAGAGAGAGTGATCGTAACCAACCAGCCGGTCGCCACGAACCCAAGGAGGACCAATACGAGTATCTTTCCCTTCCAGAAGGTGAGGAGCCGCTCCAGCATCGCGATAGAGCCCTGCCCGTGCGGGCTCTCCTGGGCGACCCGCCTGTACATAGGCAGAGCACCAAAGAGGGTCAATAGCACGATGAAGAGCGTTGCTATTGGCGAGAGCGCCCCGGCTGCAAGCGCCGCGATACCAGGTATGTAGCCAAGGGTGGAGAAGTAGTCAACGCCCGTAAGGCAGACGACCTGCCACCAGGGATGCTGTTCCTGACCCTCTCTTGCCTCAGGACCAGGCACGTCCTCGACGACGTCTTCGAGCAACCAGCGTTTGAGTCTATCGGCGGGACGCTTCGGTGCTGCCGCTGTGTCAGCCACTAGAGGCTCCAAGAAAGCCTATGGAGCACTTGGCCCCTGACGAAAGCTCTTCAGGCACCGACCTACCCCTTTCGTTAGCGCCTGCGAGGTTAGCTGTCGGGTTCGGACCGAAGGAGTTAAGCCCTACGCTAACGATAGTTGGCGATTCACCCCGCAGACCTGTCAGAAGGTCCGATGTGGGTCCCCCGCCCCCCAGCGCCACCCGGGGGCTCGGCATCTAAGGCATTCTGTTGTCACTCTCCCGTATACGCTTCGCAACGGCTGTTGTCAATGGTCGTTTTCGAAGTCTGCCCTGGGATTCCTGAGAGTGACCGGATCCACTCCGAAGTG
>DASSJP010000061.1:0-2146 GCA_035691165.1 Rubrobacter sp. | reverse complement strand
TAATCGTCGCGGTTATACGAGTATGTCGGAAATCCCGCCATAAACCCTGCGACGCATAAGCGTACTTAATGGTGAGGTGTGTATGTCGGGCCCCTACTGGTCGGGTCAGAGTGGATAGTGGCACGGCCATAAAAAGTGCTGAGGGCTGCGAAAATACACCCTCCTATGAGCGCGCTTGTCTCCCAACTGTAACCCACTATGATTCCGCCGACCAGGACGCCCAACAGCGCCCCCACGACTGCCCCCACCAAGAGCTTCAAAAGGTAACGTGCGATGGCGCTCATCGGTACTCCTATCACGTCGGTCCCAAGGGTGAAGCCGAAAGGAGTCCGAGTGTTTTGTAATATCTGTAACATATTGTAGCACAGAGGGAACTTCGGAGAATAGAACAATGCGGCCAAACAAGTACTTTTTATAAGGCCGAAACCCCGAACTGAGCCCCAGCCGGACTAAAAGCAGCTTCCTAAAGCACCTGCTGTAGGACTATGGCCAAGATAACGACCGCCACGACCGCGATGATAATTATCAGTGTTCTTCCTGGCATCTCCACCTCCTCGCCTCTACTCATCCTCGGCCCGTATTAGCATAGCGGAAGGGCCGGAGCCCATTAGAGGGGCGGTCCATCCTCGTTCCGGGCATCTTGCTCGCCCAGCGTCTTACGTACCGTTTCTATCGCCTCCGCGACGCTCGCCCTTGCGTTGGCTAGTGCCCCGCCCAGCGCGAGTTCGGTCTCACCACCGCCCTCGGGGTTGACGAAGCGTTGGGCGGCTTCCAGCTCACTCTGTGCCCTTGCTAGGTGCGCCCGCGCCCGCTCAGCCGCCATCCTGCCACGCTCTTGTTCCGACACCTTGAACCTCTTCTCCCTAGTAGAACCTGAAGAACCTACACTACCAGGGCCTCGGCGCTTCCTCATGAGCCTCTCCCACGCGGGCCAGGGCGCCCACGAGTGTCAGGACAGGGGCTACACAGACTTCCGAGAATACCTATTCTAGCTCGACTTTAGCCATTAGGCTGCATAGCAAACCGCATCGGTTAGTCGTTCAACATATGCTCTCGGTACTTTTATCGTGTCGGTCTCTGCAGCCGACCCGTAAAAAGTCTGCTGCTCCTGGGCCCACAACTCTTTGCGTACCAAGGCCAGCGCATCGGCGAAGGTCGGATAAGCCTTGTGGTACCAGCCCGCTTGGCGCCGAAAGACGCCTGATGCCTGCACCATCCGGCCATGCGCAATCAAGGTGACCAGCGAGAACAACCCCATAAGCGCCGGTGTGGTTCTCCGGATTGCTAACTCCGACCACTGTCTCTGCGTCTCGAATCCCAGATGCTTACGCACCTCCTGGAAGGTCACTTCCAGTTGCCAGCGCATCACGTACCAACTGAGGATCTTCTGCGGATCGGCCTCAAGGTCGGTACACAGCAGTGCCTGGGTTTTGAACCCTCCTTCGGGATCACGGACCAGAACCCAGCGCACGGGAACGGCGAACAAGCCCGTCGAGTACCACACGGCCGTCTCGGAAGAGACTTCGACCATACGCTCGCCGCTCCCATACCAGTTAGCGATCTTGGCTGGCTTCCAAACCGTGTTCGGGTCTTCGGCCACCTCAGAAAGGTTGGGCAGACGCTTACCCTTGAGGCGTGGTCTTCCTATCTGACCGGGACGACGTGGAGGAGCCGGTTCATAGAGGGCAGCATCCAAGCGCAAGCGGGTCACGAAGGTGATCGGATCGGAGAGCTTGCGGCAACGCTCGAGTAGTTTGAGCGAGGCGTAAGCGCGATCGGCCACGGCCACTATCTCGCGCTTGGGGTACCAGCGCCTTAGCACCAAGAGCATCTGCCAGGCCCATTCGGTTATCTTCTTGTGCCGTCTACCCCGCTGGGCGGCATAACGTCCTGAGGGGGCCAGGGCCGAAAGGAAGGGCAAGGCCCATACCCTAGAAGCCCAGGGGACCTCCACCAACAGCATCACGCAAACCCACCGCAGTCCGCTGCTCTTGACGAAGGTCTCGTGGGTGGAACGGACCGGGTCACGGTAGACGCCCTTTGCGGCGATCCTCTTGCCCCAGCGTCGCTCCAGCGTCTCGTCGATGCCAACTACCAGGGGAGATCCTTCGGGCACGAACGCCTCGACCAACAATCCCAACAGCAC